>JAGLBK010000042.1 GCA_018260275.1 Deinococcus sp. | reverse complement strand
TACTCGCGGAAGGCGTCCAGGGTTTCTTCGGGCAGCCACTCGTTGGCGCCGTAGACTTCGAGCGACTTCTCGCCCGCGTAGACTTCCATCCACTCGATCTTGCGCTTGTCGCCGTAAGCCTTCTCGACGGCTGCGTCCAGCACGCGCACGCTGGCCTTCCAGATGTCCGGGCCGGTGCCGTCGCCCTCGACGAAAGGAATGATAGGACGGTCAGGAACCTGCAATTTGCCGTCTTGCATGGTGATCTTTTCGCCCTGTTGGGGCACCTTAATATGTTTTGGCATAGCCTGAACATGTTAGCGCTCCGGTCAGGACATTGCGAACGGGGGAGCGAATGTATAGCGGAAGATGACCAGGCCACCATCCTGAGCGGATTTGCGAGGCGGCGAAGCACAGCGAGAGGGCAAACCATAGCTGCTGGCGCGTCATCAATAACCGTATGTCTAAGCGTCCCGTGGAGACTCCATTCACCTAAGGCTTAGTGTGTGGCCCCATGCTGGAGCTACCCAACCGGGAATCCAAGGACAGGAGGTCAATACATGAGTGAGAAAAATGTCGCTGAGAACCTGCTCGACGCCGCCAAAGCCAAATTGAACGAAGGGGTGGACCGCGTCAAAGCTATCGGGCACGATGTGGCCGCCAGCCAGAGCGATAACCCCCTGGATTCGGTCAGTGAGAAGCTCAAAGGTGTCGCCGACCGGGCCAAAGCGGAAGTGCACAACGCCGTTGCCCACCACGAAGCTAACGAGGCCGACAAGAAGATCTGACCAGCAAGGTCTTACGGACCGTGCCTTTGCCAGCGTTCACGCCGCGAAATCGGTCGTTTCGCCTCCTCTCCCCTACTCCGGCAACGAGCCAGCCGTGGGGGGCTTCTTTTGACCCGGTGCAGGCGTCATGATGCTGTGCCCTGAACTTGCGTTCACGCAGCACGCAGCAAAAGGCCGCGCTAAAGCAACCGCCCGCGCTAGACAGCAGGCGCAGCAGGCAAGGCGAGCTGCCGAGAACGCCAGAAAACTGTAAAGCGCCCAACCTTACTGGCCAGTTATGACCTCCCTCACTCGGGAGGGTTTTTCATATCCGCAAAGTGAAGAACCGCTAAACTCCGGTTCATGACCTCCACTTCCCGGCGTCTGTCACGCCGCGAGCAACACCAGCAGGGGGCGGCGGGCGCCAAAGTCACGGTGCGCAATACCCTGATCGCCTACGCCTTTATGCTGCCGTTCCTCATCCTGCTGGTGCTGTTTCACACCTGGCCGGTGATCTTCGGCACCTACCTGGCGTTTACCGACTACAACATCATTAGCCCGCCGAAATGGGTGGGCCTGGCGAACTTTCACGAGGTCTTTGCCGACGAACAGTTCTGGGCCGGGCTACGCAACAGCCTCAAATACATTCTGGTGGTACCGGTTATTCAGGTAATCAGTATTCTGCTGGCCCTGCTGGTCAACCGGCCACTCAGGGGCATCGGGTTTTTCCGCACGGCGTATTACGTGCCGGTGGTAACCAGTTTTAGCGTGGTCGGTCTGATCTGGAGCTGGCTGTACCAGCAGGGCGGCGTGGTGTCCAGCCTGCTGCAAGGGCTGGGGCTGATGCACGGCGACCACGACCTGCTAAACAGTCCCTCGACTGCGCTGATCGCGGTCATGTTCGTCACGCTGTGGAAGGGCGTGGGCTACTACATGGTGCTGTACCTCGCCGGGCTACAGAGCATGAGTCCGGAACTGGAAGAAGCCGCCGTGATCGACGGGGCCACGCCCGCCCAGGTGTTCTGGAACGTCACTTTGCCGGGTCTGCGCCCCACGATTCTGGTGTGCAGCCTGATGAGCACCATCAGCGCCATCAAGGTGTTCGAGGAAATCTACGTGATGACCCAGGGCGGCCCCGCTGGAAGCACCTATACGGCCCTGTTCTACACCTACTCGCGGGCCTTCGTGGACTTCAAATACGGGCTAGCCGCCGCCGCCGGAATTATCGTCGCGTTTATCAGCATCGGGTTCGGCATCCTGAATTTTGTACTCACGCGTGGAGGCAAAACCGATGCCTAACATCAATCTCCCCGGGACTCCAGCCCGCCTGCCCGCGCCCGACGCCTTTGCCCAGGCCGCCGCGCAGCTCAGGATTCGCCGCCAGCGTCGCCTGCGCCTGCAAAATATCCTGGCCTACACCGTGCTGGTCATTATCGCGGGAATTATGCTCTATCCGTTCTACTGGACGCTAATTACCAGTCTGGAACCCAGCGGCCCGATCTACCAGCCCAAGCTGCTGCCCAGCGGCCTAAGCCTACGCAGCTACGCCGAAATCTGGTCGGGCACCACCGTTCCGTTCTGGCGGCTGCTGATCAACAGTGTGGTCATCTGTGTGCTGGGCGTTTCACTGACTGTGCTGCTGGCGACCCTGGCGGCCTACCCGCTTGCCAAGATGCGTTTTCCGGGCCGCGACCTGATCTTCTACGCGATTCTGGCGCTGATGGTGCTGCCCAACGAGTCGGGGTTGATCGTCAACTACATCACGACCATCAAACTGCACCTGCTGGATCAGAGTAACCCCGTGCTCGACACGGTGCGGCAGTACATGGCCGTGGTGCTGCCGACCATCGCCAGCATCGTGGGCCTGTTCCTGATCCGGCAGTCTTACCTGAGTATTCCGGGCGAACTTCTTGAAGCCGCCCGCATTGACGGAGCCAGCGAACTGACCATCTGGCGGCGCATCATGTTGCCGCTGGCGATGCCGACCATCGCGGCCTTTGCCATTCTGGAATTCGTGGCGTACTGGAACAGCTTTTTGTGGGCCAGAATCATGCTGCCCGACAAAAATATGCTGCCGCTCTCGGCGGGGCTGCTGGAACTGTCCGGCACCTTCAGCACCAACAGCCGCGCGGTGATGGCGGGCGCGGTCATCACGATCATTCCCATTCTGGTCGTGTTCGCCTTCGGGCAAAAGTACTTCATGAAGGGGCTTGAGGGGGCGGTCAAGGGGTGAGGCGGTTAGTGGAAAAGAGGCTTGTAGCTTGTGGCCTGTGGCTTGTGGAAACAGATGAGGGGCGGGCGTGACTCTGCCTTACCGCACACTTGAGCGGACCTGGGACGTACTGGTCGCCGGGGGGGGCACGGCTGGGGCCATCGCCGGAATTGCCGCTGCCCGGGCCGGGGCGCGGGTGCTGGTGGTCGAGGCGCAGGGCAGTCTGGGGGGCACGGGCACCAACGCCTGGGTCACGCCGCTGATGCGCAACATTTCCTCGGGCGAGAACAACAACCGGGGCCTGACCGACGAACTCAAACGCCGCCTGCGCGAACGCGGCGACGGGGCCACGGGGCCGGGGGGCAACGACAACTGGTTCAACCCCGAGGGTCTGAAATTCGTGCTGGAGCAGCTGCTGCTGGAAGCGGGCGGGGAGGTGCTGTATCACACGAGTGTCGTCGCTCCGCTCCTCGGTCAAAGGGTCGAAGGGTCTAAGGGTCTAAGGGAAGCCGGTGAGGAGGAAAGATGGTCACACGCCCCCTCTCCTTCGGAGCTTTACAAGTCACCCCTCGCTGCGCGAGGCCCTCTCTCCTTCGGAGCTTTGCAAGTCCCACAGGGGGCGAGGGTCGAACCCAACCACTTCCCACTTCCCACTCACCACTCACCAACCCCACAAGCCACACGCCACACGCTACAAGCCCTCATCATCCACAACAAAGGCGGCCTGCAAGCTCTCCGCGCCCGCACTTTCATAGATGCCACCGGAGACGCGGATGTGGCGGCGGCAGCGGGTGTCCCCTTTCACGCGGGCGACGACGACGGGGTGCATCAGGCCATGAGCCTGCGCTTTACGCTGGCCGGAGTAGATACGGAGCGGCTGGCCGCCTTCCTGAGCGAGAACGGGCAGTGGCAGGAGTCGGCGGATTTTCTGCACTTCTGGATGGTCTGGGGCCGCAAATCGAGCCTGGAACCGCTGTTCCGCCGGGCCGTCGAAGCGGGCGTGCTGCAAGAACGCGACGGCGACTACTTTCAGGGTTTCAGCGTGCCGGGGCGTCCGGGCGAACTGTCGTTCAACTGCCCGCGCATCCGGGCCGACCTGCACGACGGCACCGACCCCTGGCAGCTCTCGGCGGCGCAGACCGACGGACGCGCGGGCATCGAGCGCCTGACCCACTTTTGCCGCCAGTTTTTGCCCGGCTGCGAGAACGCCTTTATCGGCGTGGTCGCCCCGATGGTGGGCATCCGCGAGTCGCGCCGCATCGTCGGGGACTACACCCTGACCGTGGAGGACATTCTGAGCGCCGCCAAATTTCCAGACAGCATCTGCCGCAACCACTACCCGGTGGATATTCACAGCGTCAAGGGCGGCGCAAAACTGCTGCATGAAACGGGCGGCGAGGCTCCGTATTTTGCCAAAGACGCCTGGCACGACCTGCCTTACCGCTGCATCGTGCCGCAGGGCGTCAGTAATCTGCTGGTGCCGGGGCGGGCGGCCAGCAGCACCTTCGAGGCGCAGTCGAGCATCCGCGTGCAGCAGAACTGCCACACGATGGGCGAGGCGGCGGGCATCGCGGCGGCCTGGGCTGCGGCGCGGCATGACGGAGACGTGCGGGCCATAGACGTCGGCGAGTTGCAGACCGAAATGCGCCGCCTGGGAGGCCATCTATGACGCCGCAGATCATCCGTATCCGCTCAGACAACGCCGACTTTCAGCTGCTGGAAACGCTGGGACGCAACCGCGAAAAACGCCGTAAGACCGGGCTATTCATGGTCGAAGGCGTGCGGGCCATCAATCTGGCCCTGGCCCACGGCTGGACCTTCGAGGCGCTGATCGTGCCCGACGGCGTGTCACTCTCGCGCTGGGGCAGCGACGTGCTGGAGCGGGCCGGGGCCGCCCGGCACTACCTGGTGGTCAAAGAGGGCTTCGAGGTGCTGGCCGAGCGCCACGAGGGCAGCGAACTGCTGGCGCTGCTGCGCTTGCCCGCAGACGACCCGGCCCGCCTGCCTGCCACGCCCGACCTGCGCGTGGTGCTGCTCGACCGCCCCGGCAATCCTGGGAATCTGGGCAGCACCCTGCGCTCGTGCGACGCCTTCGGCATCGGCGGCGTGGCGGTGGTGGGCCACAGCGTAGACCCTTACAGCCGCGAGGCCATTCGCGCCTCGACCGGGTCGCTGCTCAGCGTGCCTGTAGTCCATTTTGCTGGCCCCAGGGAAGTGCGGGCGTGGCTGGACGGCCTGGGCTTCGCGGTGCGGGTGGTCGGCTCGGACGAACATGGCGACCAGAAAGCGCGGGACTTCGACTTTGCCGGGCCGCTGGTGCTGGCTGCAGGCAACGAAACCCACGGCCTCAGCGCGGGCCTGCGCGAACTGTGCGACGTGACCCTCCAGATTCCGATCACCGGCAGCGCCTCCAGCCTGAATGTGGCGGTGGCGACGTCCATCTTGCTGTACGAGTGGCAAACGAAAGTGGACGCCAGGGAAAAGTAAGAGTCCAAGTTTTCTGATTCCCCCCATCCCACCTACCGCGCCACCGCCCAAAGCAACGAGGGCCGTCGTGCCCAAAGGGCGCGGGCCTAGGAATCGTCACCGGACGTTGCGCATCCAAAGCCCTGCCGAGCGCAACTTCCCCGTTTGCCAGCTGCCCGAAACAGCAACCACATCCTCAGCGGACTTGCAAAGCTCCGCAGGAGAGCGCCGCTCCCCCTGCCCAGCCGGGGTAGGGGGCTGGGGGGTGGGGGATAAACGCGACAACCCTGCCAAAATACCCCCGTGCCCCACCTCCTCCTCATCCCTCCGGACACCCGCCCCCCGACCCTGGACCTCCCCGTGCAACTGGCCGAAATGACCGGGGCTACCGTCGCCACCCCCCCCGCCGAAGCCCTGCCCCATTTCTTTACCCCCGGCGACACCGCGCAGCTCAGAACCTGGCTGCTCGAACAGGCGTCCACCGCCGACGCCCTGGTCGTCTGCCTGGAAACCCTGTGCCTGGGCGGCATGATTCCGGCGCGGCGCGTGTCGGACTCGCTGGAGACGGCCCTGGAACGCCTGAACGTGCTGCGGGACATCAAAAAAGCGCATCCCGGCCTGCGAATCTACGCCTTCGGGGTGGTGGTCCGGGTCGCCCACGACAACGATCCACATGAGGAAAAACCGTACTACGGCGACTGGGGCCGCGAGCTGCGGGCCTACAGCACGGCGTTCGACCGACAGGCCCGCCACGGCGCGGCGGAACTCCCGGCGCTCGAAGCCGCCCGCGCCGCCCTGCCCGCCGACATTCTGACCGACTGGGTGGGCACCCGCGAACGCAACCGCGCCCTGCATCTGGCGGCGCTGGAGCTGCTAGAAGCGGGCACCCTGACCCACCTGTGCGTGACCCTGGACGACACCAGCGAGTATGGCCTGGCCGCCTACGACCGCCGGATGCTCGAAGCCCGCGCCGATGAACTGGGCGTGTGGGCCAGCTTCGACACCTACCCCGGAGCCGACGAGGTGCCCTGCGCCCTGGTCACGCGGGCGCTGCGTGAGGGCCTGCCACCGGCCCGGGCCTGGGTGCGGTACAGCGGCACGCTGGGGGCGGCGGCGAGCCTGATCTACGAGGACCGCCCCGCCGGAGAACTGATCAAAGCGCAGTTGCGGGCGGCAGGCTGTGTCCTGGCCGACAGCGTGCAGGACGCCGACTTTATTCTGGCCGTCAATACGCCGGGCCGACGTCAGGGCAACCTTCAGCCCGATCTGGCGACGGTGGACACCCCCGACCGCCACCTGGCCGCCTTCGTCGATAGTCTGCTGGCCGACCTGAACGCGGGCCGGGCTGTCTCGTTGGCCGATATCGCCTACCCCAACGGGGCCGAGAAGCGGTTCTGGAAGATGCTGGAGCGCGTGCCACTGCAAAGCCTGGCGGGCTACAGCGCCTGGAATACGGCGGGCAACACCCTGGGGTCGGCGGTGGCGTTCGGCGCGCTGGCGGGGCTAGTCACTCAATCCGCCAAACAGACCGAGGCCGTGTTTTCCCGCATGGTCGATGACGCGCTGTATCAGGCGTTTATCCGGCCCCAGGTCCGCGCCAGCCTGGAGCGCCCCAGCCCCTTCGACCTGGGCGACCAGCGCGAATCCGCCGAAGTTAGACTGCGTGAACTGCTGGTGCCCGCCGCCGAGCAGCTCTGGCAAAGGCATTTTGCAGCGACCGGCTTACAGCTTGGGCTGGGTACACCGCGCCTCGCGTGGCCGCGACTGTTCACCGGAGTCTTTCCCCTGAGCGTCACAGCGCCGCACCCCGAGAGGTGAAGGCATAAAATAAACTCGGTTCATAATCATCTCAGAAAAACGTACCTGACGCCTTCGTCAGCTGTGTTGCGATGGACTGTGTATACTCGGTTCAGATTTTCACTCAAATTCAACCACGGTCAACCCCATGACCGGTCCTGGAGGACACCCTATGCGCAAAATGATGATGACCCTGACCCTCGCTTTGACCACCGCCGCTTTTGCCCAGTCGCAGCAGGCCGCCCAGAGCCTGCTGGATCAGGGACGCTGGCAGGAAGCCGCTACGGCTGGCGCGGCCCTGAACACCAGCGCCGGATACGCCCTGGCGGCCCAGGCCAACACCCTGGGAGCCAGCGTGACCGCGCTGGACGCCCGCAAGCCGCTGTTCAACAAGGCGCAGGACTACGCCAAAAAAGCGATCAACCTGGACCCCAACAATGCCGAAGCCTACTTCGAGCTGGCCCGCGCCCAGGGCCGCCTGGCGCAGTACGCTGGAGTGTTCCAGAGCCTCGGCATGGCCAAGGACATGAAGGTCAATCTGGATAAGGCCGTTTCGCTGAATCCCAAGCTGGCGGGCGCTTATGTCGCCCTGGGGCTGTGGAATGCCAACCTGGATACCGGCGGCCTGAAAGGCTCGATCGCCGCCCAGCAGACCGGAGCGAGCAAGGCGAACGTGGCCTCCAACTTCGATAAGGCGTTCAAGCTGGAACCCACCGTGAACACGCACCACCTCGAATACGCCAACGCGCTGATCGTGCAGGGTAATAAGACCGAGGCCCGCAACCAGCTGCAAAAAGCCATCGCCCTGCCCGCCGAAACCTACTGGGCCAAGCACGATCAGGCCGTGGCCCAGGCCATCCTCGCCAAGCTGAAGTAAGTTTTCCCGAGCCCTTTTCCGCCAGAGTCCCTGCCCCCTTCCGGCAGGGGCTTTTTTGTTCCCTCGCCTTCAGACGAACTGTGAGCCGGTCCTCATTGGCCCGCACACTAGCGATAGAGAACCCCCAGCACCGCTTCAGGGGCACGTTTTGAGGGTGGGAGACAGGGGCCGAGCTTTTCCGACTCTCGGAGACTGAAGCACAGTCCCGATTATCCGTTGAGCAGACAGACCGCCCCTGGCAGCACCCGCGCGACCACCTCGCTGGCCCGGCCACACACGTCACCGTCGAGGTGGGTAAACACTGGGCTGGACCAGCGCAGCCGGACCTCGCGGCCCCTGGCGTGGCGGGCCAGCGGGTGCCCCAGGTGACGCCCCGGCAAGACGCGGGCCATCAGGCCAATCAGCTGGGGCCGGTTGACCGCCACACTCCAGACCACATTCAGCAGGCCGTCCTGGGCATCCGACCGGGGGCTGATCAGAAAGCCGCCGCCGTAGCGTGTGCCGTTCATGACGGCGGCAATGGCGCTGGGACCGTGATACAGCCGCTGGCCGTCGACCTCCACTTTGACCTGGAACAGTTCCAGATGCCGCACAGAGGCCGCCGCGCCCCAGCTGTAGCGCCAGATGCCCGTGAGAAACCCGGGCGCATACTGCATCGTGTCGGTCAACTGGGCATCGAAGCCCATGCCCAGGCCGTTGAGCAGAACTTTTTGTAGCCCGGCCTGCTCACTGTGCCCAACGAGTTCACCTGGCCCAACGTGTCCAACCTGGTCAACGTGTTCACCTGGCACGACCCGGACCTCCAGTGCGTCTACCTGCCGGGGCTGAAAGCGCAGCCGGTCGAGCGCCTGAGCGAAGTCTCCGGGCTTCAGGCCCAGCATTCCGGCAAAGTCGTTGCCGCTGCCCAGCGGGACCACTGCCAGCGGGTGCTGCCCAGCGATCAGCGCGGGCAAGATGGCCGCCACTGTGCCCTCGCCGCCGCCGACCAGCACGGGTCTACCGGGCGCCAGGGCCTGAACCTGGGCCAGAGCTTCCTGGGCGCTGGAAGCCTTCAGCAGGTCATAGGGCAGGCCGCGTGCCTGCAACTCGGCGGCCAGGCGCGGCCACTCCCGCTGAGCAAGGCCCCGTCCAGCCGCAGTATTCAGGACAACGGCAAAGGGAATACAACTGTTCACGTTCGCCCCAGCATAGGGCAAGAGCACCCGGAAAACAGTTCAGGAAGCGGGCGACCAGTCTGCCGGGCGCCCGGCCAGCCCGAAGTGCCACGCGACCGCCTGGGCAATCCGGTTAGCGGCGTGGCCGTCGCCGTAGGGGTTCTGAGCAGAACGCATTCCAGCTAGCTCGCCCTCGTTGCCCAGCAGGTCGGTCAAGACCTGTTCCAGCTGCGCGGGGTCGTTGCCCGCCAGTTTCAGCACCCCGGCCTCGATCCCTTCCGGGCGCTCGGTCACGTTCCGCAGCACGGCCACCGGCACGCCGAGCGCTGCCCCCTCTTCCTGAAGGCCGCCCGAGTCGGTCGCCAGCAGCCTGGAGGCCGCCATCAACGGGGCCATGTCGCTGTAGTCCAGCGGCTCGGTCAGCTCGAAGTTGGGTACCTCGCCCAGCACGGGGCGCACCGCTTCCTGCACAGCGGGCGACAGATGCACCGGGTAGATGAAATGCAGGTCAGGGAATCTGGCGGCCACGCGGCCCAGCGCCTGCGCCATTTCGCGCATCATCGGCTGGTTCTCGCGGCGGTGCATGGTCACCGTGACCAGTTGCTGCCCGGCGTCCAGGCGCTTTTGCCACTCGGGGCGCAGCGGCACGCGGCCCGCCACGTCGCGAACGGCGTCCACCGCTGTCTGCCCGGTCACCACGATGCCCGCCTCCGATTTGCCCTCGCGTAGCAGGTTGGCCTTGCTGCCCGCCGTCGGGGCAAAGTCCAGCGTCGACAGCACCCCGGTCAGGCGGCGGTTGGCTTCCTCCGGAAACGGTTCGCGCAGGTTGCCCGAACGCAGCCCCGCCTCGACGTGGCCCACCGGAATGCCCTCATAAAAGCCCGAGAGCGCCACGCAGAACGAGGTCGAGGTATCGCCGTGGACCAGCACCATGTCGGCCCCCATTTCCTTCAGCAGTTTGCCACTGCGGGGCACGATGCGGCCCGTGAGATCGGCCAGGGTCTGGCGCTCGGTCATCACGTCGAGGTCCTCGTCGGGGGTCAGGCCGAAGACCTTCAGCGCGGCGTCGAGCATCTGGCGCTGCTGCCCGGTCGAAAGGATCAGCGGGGTCAGGCCGGGAAAGCGTTGCAGCGCACTGTAGACGGGGGCCATCTTGGTCGCCTCGGGGCGGGTGCCGAAGGCCAGGACGATCTTGCGGTCAGTCATGCTCCGATAGTAGCAGCGGCCACAAAGAAAAAAGCTGGCGACTGTCTCACGTCTGCCAGCTTGCTCCGTTCGCCCGGACGGTGACCAGGGCTGCATCGACCAGGGCTGCTACGGCTGCTCAGCCCGCGCCAGTTCACTGCGGTGCGCCCGTACCCGCGTACCGGCGACCAGCCCGAGACACACCCCGATGCCCAGCACCGTGGCGAGAATGGCCTGCCAGTGAACCCCCTGGAGCGACATGCCCAGCGCCCCGCACAGCAGCGCGACCCCCCACAGGATGACGGCGGTGCGACGCGCCGAGCCGGTGCCCGCCAGTACCCGGTGGTGAATGTGGGTCTTGTCGGGGTGCCCCAGCGGGTTGCGAATGCCCCGGCGCAGGCGACCGATCACGACCTGCGTGGTGTCGATGACCGGCAGCGCCAGCACGATCAGCGGCACGATCAAGCTGGCCCCCGCGCTGAATTTGAGGGTGCCCAGCAGACTGACCGCCGCCAGCGTGAACCCGATCAGGTAGGCCCCGGCGTCGCCCATGATAATGCGGCTGGGATTGAAGTTGTAGCGCAGGTAACCCAGGCAGGCCCCGGACAGGCCCGCCAGCAGCACGACGGCCGCTGCCCGGTCTGAAAACTGGGCCGCCGTCGCCAGCAGCACCATGCTCACCACAAAGCCCACGCCGCCCACCACGCCGTCTACCCCGTCCATCAGGTTCACGGCATTGGTCAGGCCCACGATCCACAACACGGTCAGGAACGTGCCCAGCGGCATAGCCACTCCGTGCGGCAGATGGGACAGGAACGGAATGGCGTGAACGTCGATCTTCAGCCCGTTGACAATGAGCAGCACCGAAACGAGGAGCTGCACCAGCAGGCGCGAAAGCGGCGAGAGGCTGAACTGGTCGTCGATGAACCCGGTCATGACCATGATGGCCGCGCCCAGCATGATCGCCAGCACCTGGATATTGACCAGTTCAACCACGATAGGCCGCATGGCCCACGCCACCACCACGCTGACCACAAACCCGGCAAAAATCGCCAGTCCCCCGGCGTTGGGCAGCGGTACAGAATTAAGTCGCCGGGCATTGGGCATATCGGCCCAGCCGACCTGTACCGCAAACTCACGCAGGCGCGGAATAAAGACCCAGGTGAAGGCCAGGGCCACGACAAAGGTGACCAGCACGCTAAGAAAACCGCTTCCAAAAGGATCGGCTATACCGAGTTGCGCCAAAAGCGCCCGCAGAGCATCCATAAACTGACGCGATTCTAAAGCCCCGGCGTGAGAAGGCGCGTCCACGAAAAGTTGTAGACCAGGAAAATGCCCCTGCACTCCCTGTGGCTGCCCCCGAACGTGGTCAAAGTAACTTCACCATTCACGGGGACTCATTCAGTTGGCGTATCCTTTTCTGATGCCCCCGCTCCGTCTCCTGCTGTCCTGTCTGGCGCTGTCGCTGGGAGGCGGGGCCACCACAGCCGGGGCGCTGAGCCTGCCCGTTCACCTGGGCACCCCCCTTCCGGCCCATCCCAGCGCGGCCCCTGTCTGCGGCGAACCGGCAGACGTACTCGATCTGGCGGTATGGCGGGTCTACGCCGCCGACGGACGCCCCGACCTGAGTTGCGGCAACGCCTTCGTGGAATACCAGCGCACGCCGCGCACCGCCCTGAACCCGGTCAACGCCTTCGACCAGATCGCCGGGCAGGTTCGTGAAGCGCACGCCGAGGTACTGCTGACCAACATGGAGTGGCACGCTGGCCCCGGACGCGCGGGCTGGACTTTTGCACAGGCGGTCAGCGACCTGTACCGCAAGGTCAGGGCCGACCCCGCCGCCTACCCGCAGGGCATGACCGTTCACCTCGCGCTGGGCGGCTTTCCCGACCTGAGCCGGGGCGACGGCGGCACCTTCATCCTGGAAGCGGTGCGCGACCTGCGCTCACTTGGCGTACCCATGAGCGACCCGGCGGTCGGCTGGACCTTCACCGCTACGAACTACAGGTATTTTCCGCACAGTCACGTCAAGATGGTCGTAATAGACGGGCTGGACGTAACGGCGGCGGGCTTTAACTACACCGACTGGCACCTGACCCGCGCCGAGCCGGGGGGACATGACCTGCACGATGTGGGCCTGCGGATGCGCGGCCCGGTGGCCCAGGACGGCGTGGCGGTCTTCGACGACCTATGGCGGCACTCCAATCAGGTACGCTGCCCGGTCAATGTGCCCGCCGATCAGGTGTTCAGGCTCTGCACGCTAGGGCTGCCCGACCCGGTGACTCACCCTGCCGCCGCGCAGCAGGCCCAGCCCGCTGGGACTTCCCGCGCTTACCTGCTCTACCGCCGCCCCGGCTACGACATGGCGGATCAGGCCATGCAGTCGCTGATCGCCTCGGCCAGAACCGAGATCGACCTCATGCAGGCCGACTTTAGCCCCGACCTCAACTGTTGGATGGCTTACGTCTCGGTGGAAAACTGTGAGCGACCGACCTTCCCGCCATACCTGGCCGCGCTGCTCGACGCGGTGGAACGCGGCGTGAAGGTGCGCGTACTGACCGTGAATTACGGCTATGGCAAGATTGCCAACCGCAGCGGAATTGCCCTGATGCGCTACGAGGCGCGGCGGCGCGGCCTGAGTGACGACGCCTTTGACGCCCGATATGTCAAGTTCGATATGCACACCAAGGCTATGACCGTGGACCGCCGGACGGTCGAGGTCGGCAGCATGAATTTTCACTTCAGTTCGTGGGGCGGCGCTGGGCTGAACGAGGCGGTGATCGCCACCAACGACCCGGAAGCGGTGCGGCAGGAACAGGCCGATTTCGGGCGCGTCTGGGCGCAGGAAAGCATACCGGTGCCGCCCGAGCCGTGGCTGAAGTATGTCCGTAAAGTCGCGCCCGAAGACCTCTGGCCGCCCGCCCCGGCCCCCCGCCAGCTGCCCGACCACCCCTGGCGCTGAAGTCCTGATCTAAAGCCCTTTTGCGGCTCCCTGGCTGAACTACACTGTCAGGCATGATCGAGAAGGTGTATCTCGCCAAGCCGCGCGGTTTTTGCGCCGGAGTGGTCATGGCGATTCAGGCGGTTGAGCGGGCCGCCGCCAGCGAGGCCAAGCCCGTGACGGTGTACCACAGCATCGTACATAACCACACGGTGGTCGAGCGGCTGGAACAGGGCGGCAACGTGCATTTCGTCGAGGATCTGGACGCTGTCGAGAGCCTGCCGGAAGGCGGCGACACGGTCATTTTCAGCGCCCACGGCATCAGCCCGGTAGTGCGCGAACGGGCACGGCAGCTGGGACTGGCGACCATCGACGCGACCTGCCCACTGGTGACCAAAGTGCATACCGAGGCCAAAAAATATGCACGGGAGGGCTTCACTATCCTGCTCATCGGTGACAGCGCCCAGCATCAGGAAGTGATCGGCACACGCGGCGAGGCCCCCGAAAACACGATTCTGGTCGGCGTGCTGGGCAAGTCGGGGACAGGTCTGAACGACCCCCATACCGTCGAGGTGCCCGACGCTGGCAAACTGGTGGTGCTGACCCAGACGACCCTCAGCGTGGACGACACGCGCCGCACCATCGAGATTCTCAAGGCGCGGTTTCCGGCGCTGATCATCCCGCCCAGCGAGGACCTGTGCTACGCGACCAAGAACCGCCAGGACGCCGTGAAGAACATCGCGCCGCACGTGGACGCCTTTCTGGTCATCACCAGCACCCACAGCAGCAACGGCATGCGCCTGCTGGAACTGGCCGCCGAGACCTGCGGCCGGGCGCACCGCCTGGAAACCGCCGCCGACCTGGGCCACCTCGACCTGAGCGGCGTTCGTAACGTGGGCATCACCAGCGCCGCCAGTACGCCCGACGATCTGGTGCAGGAAGTCGTGGCCTCGTTCCGGGCAGCGAATCCGGCCCTGGAAGTGGTCGAGGAAGGCGAGTGGGAGAACATCGAATTCCGCGAACCGAAGAAGATTCTGCCCACCCAGGAACTGCCGCGCACGATGCAGTGAGGAGGAACAATGGGCTACTTCTACTACTTTTCGCCCGCTCCCCCGTTGGGGATGGCAAACCAGTTCACCAAGCAGGCCATAAGAGAATGGTTAGGCCACGCTTACAAAATCAGGTCAGAATTTCCTGACGAATACCGACCCGCCATGATTGAACTGGCGGAGCGACTGGTGGAGGACTTGCATCTTTCTGAACTTGGGACAGAGGACTACGCCACGTTTGATGAGTTAATTCATACCATCATTGCTCACGCCACGTTTGACGAGTTAATTCGTACTATCACTGCTTCTGATGGGGTCTCAGCGGAGGCCACAGCAGATGAAACGGCAATACTTTCTTACCGTACTTATCGCCAGAAATTTGAAAAGATTGGAAGCTCTCTCACCCCTGCCCTGCGCCAAATCCTTCACTGGCCGCTGATCGGTCGCCCGATTTGGCGAGATGCAGAACGGTTCCCCTATATTACGGAAGCCAACTACTACAACGTGTCGTACTGGACAGCCGAGGAGGTGGCGCAGGTCTGGCGGGAATGGCCCTTTGATGCCGAAACGACCAGAACCATTTCCGCCCTTCATGAAGCCCTCGCCACTGCCCAAACTCAGGGAGTAGGGCTGACGATGCTGAGCACTTGATACTCGCTCTGCTTGGAAATTGGCAACTTCGGGACAGGGACGAACCTCAGCCACCAACCCGCAACTGCTGGTTGCCAGATGGAACGCCCCAGAACATGATACTGGGGCGCTGATCGTCGGGAGCTTCACCACACAGGCAAGGCGTACCGACGATATAAATCCTTCACTCCCACTCGATCGTGGCGGGCGGCTTACCCGTGATGTCGTACACCACGCGGTTGATCTCGTGGACCTGATTGACAATCCGGTTGCTCATGGTCGCCAGAAACTCGTACGGCAGCCGCGCCCACTCGGCGGTCATGAAGTCGTCGGTGGTCACGGCCCGCAGCGCCGCCGTGTAGCTGTAGGTGCGCTCGTCGCCCATCACGCCCACGCTCTGAATGGGGGTC
>JAGLBK010000429.1 GCA_018260275.1 Deinococcus sp. | reverse complement strand
GCCAGATTTATTTGGCGTACCCAACCAGGCTATGCAGCCGCATAATATCGGCAATGTAGCTAGCCTGGAGATTAAAAATAACCTCCGAAGTGTGCGTTCACGAGCTGTTAAAAGAACTATTGATTTTGTAGGTGCGTTAGTAGGCACAGTTATTATATCGCCTGTGCTGGCAATTATAGCCATTGCTATACAAATAGATAGCCCAGGGCCTGCGGTTTATAGAGCGCGGCGTTTGGGGCGAGATGGCGAATTATTTGACTGTTTCAAATTTCGTAGTATGCACCCTGATGCTGAAGCTAAATTGAGAGAGGTTCTAGATTCTGATCCAGCTTTAAAAGATGAATTTGAAGCTACCCATAAGCTTAAAGATGATCCTCGAGTTACAAGAGTAGGTGCATTTTTACGAAAAACAAGTTTAGATGAACTTCCTCAATTATTTAATGTAATACGTGGAGAAATGAGTCTTGTTGGTCCCCGTCCTATTGTTGAAGCTGAGATAGAGAAATAGGG
>JAGLBK010000428.1:262-511 GCA_018260275.1 Deinococcus sp. | reverse complement strand
TCTCTCTCTCTCTCTCTCTCTCTTTTCCGTTCATCTCCTTCCGTTCAGATTTTGTGGTTTTCCTTAGAAAGACGAAGGTAAAGGTGTTGTTTTTGCTGCTATAGTAGTAGTAGTAGTAGTAGCAGCAGCAACAACAACAACAGCAGTAGCAGTAGTAGTAGCAGCAGCAGTAGTAGTAGTAGCAGCAGGAGCAGTAGTAGTAGTAGTAGTTGTTGTAATAATTGTTATGTAAAAGAGGAGAAAGCAGAC
>JAGLBK010000428.1:0-252 GCA_018260275.1 Deinococcus sp. | reverse complement strand
CTCCTATTCTTTTCTCTATCTCTCATCCATCATCCTCTCCCTCTTTTCCATTCACATCATTCCTTTCTGAATTTGTGGTTTTCCATAGAAAGAGGAAGGTAAAAGAGTTGTTTTTGCTGCTATAGTAGTAGTAGTAGTAGTAATAGCAGTAGCAGCAACGGCAACAGTAATAGTAGTAATAGTTGTTGTTGTAAAAGAGGAGGAAGCAGACAAATTTCTTTTCTTTCTGTCTCCTATTCTTTTCTTTGTCTC
>JAGLBK010000427.1 GCA_018260275.1 Deinococcus sp. | reverse complement strand
GGCCCAGCAGGCGGCGCGTGAACTTGAAGCGCACCAGCGCGTTGTTCGTCAGCCGGGCATTCTCGCCCTCATAATCGGCGTTCGCGAGGTTGGGGTCCCACTTGACGCGCCGCCTGGGTTCCAGCGCCAGCCGGTACAGCACGTCCGGACGGGCCCTGACCACGATGGTCTGCTTGATGCTGATGGACTCGGACATAGTAACCGTCACTGTAGCGCGAAGCCGCCCGCACCCGCACCGGGCCGGTCATCCGGTTCATTACCACCTCCACTCCCGAAGTCCGTTCTGCTCCTCCTCGCTTCACCCGGACCCGGCGGTTTTGCACAACCATTCAATCGGAATCCGTATCAGTCAAGGAACGCCCGCGCTGGCAGGTGCGTCACGCGCAGGTTGAAGCGCTCGGCGTACTTCACGCCCGCCAGCCGCCCCACGCCCGCGCGCCCCTCTAGGAAATGCTCTTTGGTCCACTGCCAGCGGTAGAAGTCGTGGTAGTACTCCATCACGCGCGCCGCCACGTCGATGGTGTCCGTGA
>JAGLBK010000426.1 GCA_018260275.1 Deinococcus sp. | reverse complement strand
TCGTCACTTTTTACACTTTTTACTTTTTGGATGGTTTCGTGGAGTGGAAAAACTGTAAAGACGTCTCTACCAGAAGTTTCGCGCCAGAAAAATCGGTTCGGTTCTCGTTTTTTCCACGGACGATGCAGCAGCAGCAGCAGGTGGTTAGAGCTGGCACGAAACTTCTGGTAAAGAAGTTTACAGTTTTCTGTAAAGCCAAAAAGTATATAACCTGTAGTATATAAGTATATAAGACCTTTTGCCAGCTTTAACGGATGCTGGCATCAGTTCGATTCGTTTTTCCACCGAAGATGCAGCAGCAGCAGCAGCAACTGTTAAAGCCGGCTCGAAACGTCTGGTAAATATGTTTAAAGTTCTTCTACGCGACGTAATAATTCAAAAAGTGAGTGCAAAAACATCTTCAATTTATTTTTCTCATTCAGTAATAAATTTTAATATTTTTCGAAAGAACTAATTGCTTTTTCTGCCAAACCTGGAATTTTATATGGCATTTAAAGCCCCAAAGAAATATTTTTCACGGATCATAATGTTTA
>JAGLBK010000425.1:278-536 GCA_018260275.1 Deinococcus sp. | reverse complement strand
CGTTCCCTGGATCCGGAAAGATTTCTGGAGGAGATTCCGCAGGGAGGTGGAAGAGAGGAGGAAGAGAATGGTGGAGATCCGGATGGCGGAGGAGGCGGCGGTGGCAGCAGCAGCAGCAGCAGCAACGGCAGCAACAACAACCGCCACCGCGACTGCTGCTGCAGAAGAAGAAGAATCTGAGAAATCTTCTTCTTCGGAAGAAGAAGAAGAAGAAGTCGCCCAAGAGAAAGATTCTTGCAAACCGGAAACGGAAAAGCG
>JAGLBK010000425.1:0-268 GCA_018260275.1 Deinococcus sp. | reverse complement strand
CGGGAGGTTCTCAGGGAAAGGCTCAAAACGAGGCAAGACGATCCGGGAGGAATCAGGGGACAGGAAAGGGAAAAGGAATGCTCGCTGGCGGATTTCACCATCAATCGCCATCTCCGGAGGGAATCCCAACAGCAGCAGCAGCAGCAACAGCAACAGCAACAACAGCATCATCAGGGAGGCAGTCCCCATTTACAGAGGCAAGCTTCCTTCGACACCCTCTCGGCGAAGGTAACCCAGAATTTAATACATCAGAGTTCATTAGATGATA
>JAGLBK010000424.1 GCA_018260275.1 Deinococcus sp. | reverse complement strand
ATGTAATTTGGGATAATTGGAGAATTTTATCAGAACTCTTGATGTTACCTCATTATAAGAAGAAGAATTAAAGGCAGGAAGTGTGTGAAATCTATCATTACTAACCTGAATAAAGAATGGGCGCACCTCATTTTGATTCATGAAATTACTAATGTCATGTGCAATTTTTGCTGCGTCGGAAATAGCAATGGGTAATACAATTCGTTTTTTCTTTTGAAAATTGTATAGACAATTCAAAGTATCCTCGATTAATTTTGCCAACTCGGGTATTGATGAACAGGATTCGAGTTCCTTACCAAGCTTTGTAGAACTAAATACCTCTGTTGGAAAAGATAAATCATCTAAAAAATTATCACTTATATAACGAATTCCTCTTATCAAAGATAGCTGTCGTCTAAACTCTTCCTCCTGATAGTATTTATTTAAAGCATTTCCCACAAGAATAGATAATTGCACACTCATTTTTTTGGTTCTCTCGGCATCAGATATCTCAATACCCCACCGACGATAAAAGTCAGAAGTCATATATCGCTCATCTTA
>JAGLBK010000423.1:286-542 GCA_018260275.1 Deinococcus sp. | reverse complement strand
AGAGAGGAGAAAGGAGAGAGAGGTAGATATGGTAATAGGAATAGAGAGAGAGGTAGATGTGGTAATAGGAATAGAGAGAGAGGTAAATATGGTAATAGGAATAGAGAGAGAGGTAGAGATAGTAGTAGTAGTAGTAGTAGTAGTAGTAGTAGTAGAGAGAGAGAAAAGAAGTCATTCTATATTATATAGAAAGAAAATGAAAATTCTGAAAAAAAATACAATAGAAAAAGAGAGGAGAAAAGAAAAAGAGAGAGGT
>JAGLBK010000423.1:0-276 GCA_018260275.1 Deinococcus sp. | reverse complement strand
ATAGTAGTAGTAGAGAGAAAGGTAGAGAAAGTAGTAGTAGTAGAGCGAGAGGTAGAGATAGTAGTAGTAATAGTAGAGAGAGAGAGGTAGAGATAGAAGTAGTGTAGTAGAGAGAGAGAGGTAGAGATAGTAGTAGTAGTAGTAGTAGTAGAGAGAGAGATAGAGATAGTAGTAGTAATAGTAGTAGTAGAGAGAGAGGTAAAGATAGTAGTAGTAATAGTAGTAGTAGAGAGAGAGAGAAAAGAAGTCATTCTATATTATATATAAAGAAAATGA
>JAGLBK010000422.1 GCA_018260275.1 Deinococcus sp. | reverse complement strand
GAACAGGCGGCCCGGCAGGCGCGACTGGCCATCCCGGCGCTGTTCGGGAAGGGCGTGCCCGTGTGCGTGTTCGAAGGGCCGCTGCTGCGCGTCCGGCTGGCCCGCAAGGTGCGCCTCACCAAACACGCCGTGCGGGTGGCACTCGGGGACGTGGAACTGCGCTTCGACCGGGAGAGCGGGGAACTCGTGGACGGCGCCCAGCCGCTCGCGCCGTTCATCCGCCCGGCGGAACTGCGCACGCTCCAGCGGGGGGTCGCGTGAAGGTCCGGCCACGTCGGCACCCACCCCCCGGTCAGCACGTCAACTGAACCTGAACCCCGACCCGCAAAGGAGACCCCATGAAACACGAGATCAGAGAACGCATCCTCGACGCCCTGAACAGCGCCGGCATCGTGAACACCACAACCCTTGAACGGTACCTCGACAGGTACGGCCACACCATCGACTGGCCCGAGGACCGCGAGCGGAACTAGGGTGTGTCCGGCTGAAATTGGTAAAATCAGGGCATGTCGCGAACTGACCTCACAGAGGCACAGTGGGCGAAAA
>JAGLBK010000421.1:286-550 GCA_018260275.1 Deinococcus sp. | reverse complement strand
CTACGTTTTTTCTCTGTTGGAGAAATCGAGCTTTTTGGCATGTGAAAAACCTCCATTTTAAAAAATTTTAAATCTGCCATAGAGTCTACGTTTTTTCTTTGTTAAAGAAATCGAGCTTTCTTGCATGTGAAAACCTCCATTTTCAAAATTATAAATTTGCCATAGAGTCTACGTTTTTTTTAATGGAGAAATCGAGCTTTTCATCTGTTTTTAATTTTAAATCTGTTTAATTTTATCTGTTTTAATTTTTATCTGTTTAATTTT
>JAGLBK010000421.1:0-276 GCA_018260275.1 Deinococcus sp. | reverse complement strand
AGAGTCTACGTTTTTTCTCTGTTGGAGAAATCGAGCTTTTTGGCATGTGAAAAACCTCCATTTTAAAAAATTTTATATCTGCCATAGAGTCTACGTTTTTTTTTGTTTGGATGTGGAAATCGTGCTTTTTTGCATGTGAAAACCTCCATTTAAAAAAAATTTTAAATCTGCCACAGAGTCTACGTTTTTTTTTTGTTTGGATGCGGAAATCGTGCTTTTTTGCATGTGAAAACCTGCACGAATTGAAAACGGGCTACATATCAAATTAATTTCTCT
>JAGLBK010000420.1 GCA_018260275.1 Deinococcus sp. | reverse complement strand
ATTGTAGAATATGGGCGTGATTGTACTTGAGTACAAGCTGGTGGCTGCGGAAGAACAGCGGCGGAAAATGGATGAGGCCATCCGAACCGCCCAGTTTGTCCGCAATGCCTGCTTGCGCTACTGGATAGATAACGAGAAAGTCGGCAAGAACGACATCTACAAGCACACCACCATGCTGCGGGCAGAGTTCGAGTGGGCCAAAAAGCTCAACTCAACCGCTGTGCAAGCTGCGGGTGAACGTGCCTGGTCTGCTATTTCCCGTTTTTACGACAATCACAAAAAAGGCGTAAAACCTGTCGGTTATCCCCAGTTCAAGAAGAACGTCCGCTCAGTGGAATACAAGCAAAGTGGGTGGAAGCTCGACGCTTCCACCAAACGCTTAACACTGACAGACGGGTTCAAAATCGGGGTCCTGAAGCTGCTCGGCAAGTGGGATTTGATGCTCTACCGTCAGGAAGACATCAAGCGCCTGCGAATCGTGAAGCGAGCTGACGGCTATTACGCTCAGTTCCTAGTGGATGTGGAGAGGCACTTTGACCTCGAACCCAGTGGG
>JAGLBK010000041.1 GCA_018260275.1 Deinococcus sp. | reverse complement strand
TAGAGATTGACTACTACAAGAACGGTGGCATCCTGCAAACTGTGCTGCGCGGCATCCTGAGCAAGAGCCAGGGCGAAGTCAAGGCGTAAGCGTTAGCCGAGTAGGGCTATAGCAAAGAAAAGCCCCCGCCTGGGAAACTGGGTGGGGGATAGCTAATTCAGGAGGGAAGTTAGCATACGCTACATGTTAAAAGCTACACACGGCTATTGATGTTATCTTAAACCTGAGATAAAGGAGTATAAGTGCAACATAAACTCGGAATAATTGACTTATTCAGTGGTACAGGAGGCTTCTCTCAAGGCTTCGAGATGACAGGAGGGTTTCACGTTCTAGGGGGAATAGAAATCCTTCCGATGAGCGCAGCAACCTTTGCTGCCAATCACCTGAATGCCAAGATTGTAAATGACGACATACTTAAAATAAC
The DNA here is from genome assembly GCA_018260275.1 of Deinococcus sp. Taxonomy (GTDB): domain Bacteria; phylum Deinococcota; class Deinococci; order Deinococcales; family Deinococcaceae; genus Deinococcus. Next base: position 15,047 of record JAGLBK010000041.1, on the reverse strand, counting down.
ACCTGAGATGTTTTCTGAGCGTACAGGGATAAGGATCGGAGACGCGAACCTAATTATAGGAGGGCCACCTTGCCAAGGGTTTTCATCAATACGTCCTTTCCGCTCCCTTGAAGAAGATGACCCAAGAAACAATCTATATGAATCATTTGCATTATATGTGAGATATTTTAAGCCAGATTACTTTGTTATGGAGAATGTTGTTGGTCTCGTTACGCATAATCAAGGGAGGACGATTAAAGAAATTGTATCCTCATTTGAAGGTATAGGGTATACAACAGATTGGCGAGTCCTTAATGCAGTTCATTACGGTGTGCCTCAGCGTCGTGAAAGAGTAGTAATGATTGGAAATCGATATGGCAGACAAAACTCCTTTCCAGAACCGACACATTTCTTTGAGGCAAAGAGTATGATGTCGAGAAAACATGAGAAACTAATTATTAGTTTCCCCCTCTTATGTGAGAATTTGAAGCCTGCTGTTACAGTTGAAGAGGCTATATCAGATTTGTCACCTATTGGTTCCGGGGAATCATCCACTAAATATGCATTTATTGAGCCAAAAAACGAGTTCCAGCGCCTTATGCGGGGAAATTCAGAATACGTTACCTTGCATGAATCAACAAATCACAGTGAAAAGATGCTTGAGATTATCAAGTATTCTGGGAGAAATATTTATGCCTTACCTACGGGTATGGTATCAAGCGGTTTCAGCACATCATATAGTAGACTTGAAGGTCATGAACCGTCAGTGACGTTGACAGTTAATTTTGTACATCCCGCATCTAATAAATGCATTCATCCAAATCAGGATAGGGCCTTAACCCCAAGAGAAGGAGCTAGAATCCAGAGCTTTCCGGATGAATTTATTTTTAGAGGCAGTCGCCAACAGATTATAAAGCAAATAGGAAATGCTGTACCTCCTTTATTGGGAAAAGCAATAGCGGAGTGCTTGCTCAGACAATGGTCTGTATCATAATGTAGCATTCATATAAGCTTCGTATCTCGATATCGGACAAAAATTAGGGTTGAAGTAGATTAATCTCATTCGTTTTAGTGCTTCGGTTTTTACTACAGCTGTCTTACCACTGTCACCATCCGTATTACTAATACTGAAATCATCATTATTAAGTCTTCCTAATCTAACTTCCCAAATGGCTGCAGTATTTCCACGATTTTCCTTTCCTTTAAAGTATTTACCTTCATTTGTTAAAACATAGCGCAAAGTTATATATAGTCCAGCCTTAGCCAAATGACCTTTGGGCTTATTATTTTCAAGAGCCATCTTAAGCTCAATACCTTCAAGTGGATTATCTCCAGTCGGCAGTAAGTCGGGGTATTTGTGCGGGCCATTTTGTTTATATTGGCCATCAGAAAATCTAGCTATTCCGGCAGCCATTAAGTTTCCTATCATTGAAGAGTAATTTGCGAGTTCAACCATTCCCCCACCGAGCTTCTCTACACCTGCTTCGACAAGTCGTAAGTCAATCGAGTCAATCACGCTGTGTGCGTAGGAGATAGCGTTACATATCCCCTCGGGAGTTAAGCGCGCTTCCACCAAGGCGTCCTTATCGTGAATCATGGATAACATATCGACTATTGGTGTACGCTGTGTAGAAGTTAAACTGAATGTAGATTCGCTTTCGGTCTGTCGGTCAAGTGATTTTGCCAAATCTATATCTAAAGCGTTTGCAATACGTATTGCAGTGGACAGCAATGGCTCTACTTCTCCCGCGAGAATTTTCTGTAAGTGACGCACATCTAAGTCGGCTAAACTAGCCAATCCCTCCTGCGTGAGATTCTTCTCGTTTCTGCGGACATTTATGAGCTTAATAAAAGCTGTTAGGAATTCTTGCTCTGGCTGCGTTTTTTCTACGGTCACTATGTAATTCTGGAATCTGCTTCCCCGGAAAAACACGCCAAATTTGGCGTAGCAACGCTTTTGACATATACCAAAGCCCCCGCCGATGCTCCCCAGTGGGGCGGGCGGGGGCTGAGCTTTTCGGCATGTTAGAAGTCAGCTTAAAGGCTGGTGCCGTCGTAAATTTCTTCCAGGGTAAGGGTCAGATTCACACAGGGTAGTTTGGCACTGTCCTGCACAAGCTCCAGCTCCCAGCCGTTCGGCGTGCGCCTGTGGAGTTCGGCGGCGCGAGCTTCGCTGTCTACGATCAGGTAGCCCTGCAGACTCGGCAGGCTCAGGTAATCCTGCATTTTGTAGGTCAGATCAACCTTGCGGGTGCTGGGGCTGAGGACTTCGACCACCAGGCAGGGATTCTGCTCGCCCACCTTCAGGTCATCGTGTGGCGTGCAAACCACGACCACGTCGGGAAAGTAGTAAAAAGTTCGCCCCAGGCGGCTGATCCTCACTTTCATATCGCTGCTGTAGGCCCAGCACGGCCCGCCCTGGGTGGCGTTGGCAAGCAAGCGGCTGATATTACGGGTTATCCGTAGATGCGGCAAGCTGCTTCCGGCCTGTGCGTAGAGCAAACCGTCGATGTATTCGTACTTTTCTGGAGAGGTTTCCAGTAAGGACAGATATTCTTCCTCGGTCACTTTGCGAAGGGCCGGCTCAGTCATGGGCTTATTCTACTCACCCCAGAGTTCCCGCCTGACTCCCCGTGCGTCATGACCGCAAAAAAAAGAGGCCACCACGGGCCTCTCCATCTTTGCTTCGGCTGTTTTACGACTGGCCGAACATCACTTCGCGCTTGACTTCCTCGATCAGCTGGGTAATCGGAATGCCGCGCGGGCAGGCTTCGGTGCAGTTGTACGCGGTGCGGCAGCGCCACACGCCGGTGTTCTGGTTCACCACGCCCAGACGCTGCTGCTTGGCCTCGTCGCGGGTGTCGAAGATGAAGCGGTGCGCCTGCACCAGCGCGGCGGGGCCGATGTACGAACCGTTGACCCAAAAAATGGGACACGAGGTCGTGCAGCACGCGCACAGAATGCAGTTCGAGGAGTGCGCCATCTTCTCGGCGTTGGCCTCGGACTGGTACTGCTCCTTGGCCGGAAAGGGCGTCGGGTGAATGAAGTACGGCATGATGGCGCGGTAGGCGTCGAAGAACGGCTCCATGTCCACCAGCAGGTCTTTTTCGACCTTCAGGCCGCGAATAGGTTCGACGGTCACGGTGCCACCGTCTTTCGCCACGTCGCGCACCAGGGTCTTGCAGGCCAGGCGGTTGCGCCCGTTGATCAGCATGGCGTCGCTGCCGCAAATGCCGTGCTGGCACGAGCGGCGGAAGGCCAGGCCGGTTTCCTTGTACCACTTGATCTCGTTGAGCACATCCACCATACGGTCGCCGGGCTGCGCTTCCATATCGTAGGTGACCCAGTGGGCTTTCTTGTCGGTTTCGGGGTTGAAGCGCAGAATCTTGACGTGCAGGCGCATCATCGGCACGTCTACGGCGACGGGCGCGGCAGCGACCTGGGGGTTGACTGCGGAATCTGTAACAGGGGTCTGGGTCATGGTTTTCCCTTTCGGGGCTTGTGGCTGGTGGCCCGTGGCGTGTAGAAAGACCTTCTGTTTTCTCCACACGCCACATGCCACACGCTACACGCCTTTAATACACGCGTTTAATACACGCGGGGCTTAGGCTCGAACGAGCGCGTGAAGCCCTTGAGGGCCACGGGCTTGTAACCGATGATGACGTTGCCGGGATTGTTCAGGTCCTTGTACGCCATGGTGTGCTTGAGCCAGTTCACGTCGTCGCGCGAGTGGAAGTCCTCGCGGTCGTGGGCACCGCGCGACTCGGTGCGGTTCACGGCGCTGCTCGCCATCGCTTCGGCGCAGTCGAGCAGGAATCCGGTTTCCAGGGCCTCGATCAGTTCGCTGTTGTACTTGCGGCTGGGGTCGGCCACGGCCACGTTGGCGTAGCGGGCCTTGAGTTCCTTAATGTACTCGACCTGGTACGCCATGTCCTTGCCGTTACGGAAAATCCCGACATTTTTCATCATGGTTTCCTGCAAATCCTTGCGGATTCCGGCGGCGTTTTCCTTACCGTTGCTGGTTCGCAGGCGCTCGAACTCCTGGCGGCTGTCGGCCTCGGGGTCGTCGGGCAGGTCGCCAAATTCAACCTGACGGGCATACTCGGCGGCGTACTTCCCGGCGCGGCGGCCAAACACCACGAGGTCGCCCAGGCTGTTGGTGCCCAGCCGGTTGGCTCCGTGCAGCGACACGCAAGCTTGCTCGCCCGCCGCATACAGCCCTTCAATGCTGCCGCCGTTGCCGTCGCTCAGGCACAGGCCGTTGAGGTCGGTGGGAATGCCGCCCATCGCGTAGTGGGCCGTGGGCTGCACCATCACGAGGTCCTTGACCGGGTCCTGCCCCAGGTAAGTGCGGGCCAGATCGGTGATTTCGGCCAGTTTGCCTTCGATCACTTCACGCGGCAGGTGGGTCAGGTCGATGTAGATGGCGTCCTTGTCCTTGCCCACACCACGCCCTTCACGAATTTCGGTGGTCATCGAACGGGCCACGATGTCACGCGGCGCGAGGTCTTTGATCGACGGGGCGTAGCGTTCCATGAAGCGTTCGAGGTTGCTGTTACGCAAAATCCCGCCTTCACCGCGAATCCCTTCCGTGACCAAAATCCCCAGCTTGGCGAGGCCGGTGGGGTGGAACTGGTAGAACTCCATATCTTCCAGTGGCAGGCCCTTGCGGTAGTAGATGCTCATGAGGTCGCCCGTGAGCGTCAGCGCGTTCGAGGTGATCTTGAACACGCGCCCGTAGCCCCCCGCTGCCAGAATCACGGCTTTGGCATGGAAGGTATGCAGCTCGCCGGTCGAGAGTTCGTAGGCGACCACGCCGGTGCAGCGCCCGTTTTCGATCAGCAGGTCGGTCACGTGGAACTCGTTGAAAAACAGCGTGCCTTCCTTGACGTTCTGTTGGTACAGGGTCTGCAAAATCATGTGGCCGGTGCGGTCTTTGGCGTAGCAGCTGCGTTCCACCGCTGCCTTACCGAAGTCGCGGGTATGGCCCCCGAACTTGCGCTGGGCGATCTTGCCTTCTGGCGTGCGCGAGAAGGGCAGACCCATGTGCTCAAGTTCGTACACCACGTCGATGATGTCCTTACTGAACACCTCGGCGGCGTCTTGGTCGGTCAGGTAGTCGCCGCCCTTAACGGTGTCGAACATGTGCCATTCCCAGTGGTCTTCCTGAATGTTGCCCAGCGCCGCGCCAATGCCGCCCTGCGCCGCGCCCGTGTGCGAACGGGTCGGATAGAGTTTGCTGATACAGGCGACGCTTACGCCACCTTTTGCGGCGTAGAGGGCTGACATCAGTCCTGCGCCGCCCGCGCCAACCACAATTACGTCATAACGATGATGCATAGCTAAAGTTCCTTATTTAACAGCCATCAGGCCGACGGTGCCGAAAGCGAAAAGCAGGCCGACAAGCGTGAAGAAGAACATTTTGACCCAGGCGCGGTTGGGGCGCGAGCGCACGTAATCCTCGATCACGTAGCGGGCACCGTTGGTGCCGTGCAGCAGCGCCAGCACCAGAATCAGCCAGTCGTACAGCTTCCAGGCCGGGTTGCCCAGTTTGTTGATCACCGCGTCATAGGTGGCGTCGGACTCGCTGACCTGAATGAAGGTCATGTAGACGTGCCCCAGCACCAGGAACATCAGGATCAGGCCGCTGATCCGCATGAAGATCCACCAGTTCAGTTCGGCGTTGCTGTGCGCCTGGGTGCGGGCGTCGGTGTAGGTTCGGGCGCGGATCATTTAGTAGCCCCCTGCGATGCGCGGAATGAGCTTGATCAGCGCGTAGAGCGTCGCCAGCGCCGTGATGCCCAGCACGCCGTACCACGCCTGACGCTGCACCGAAACGCCGATGCTGGTGAAGTCCATCAGAATGATGCGCAGGCCGTTGAAAGCGTGATAGACCACCGCCGCCACGACCGCGACCAGGCCAAGCCGGAACAGCACGAAATCGTAGGTGTTGTGAATCTTCATGTAAAACGGCTCACCGAAGATCATCGAGCCGATGCTGAATACGTGCAGCAGCAGGTAAACCAGGATGGCTAACCCTGAAATACGGTGAAGCAGGAATGCCCACTGGCCTTCTCTTCCCTTATACATTCCTTAGTCCTCCTCGGGGTGCTGACCACTCACTCTTAACCGGGTGAGGGGCGGTGGGTGGGCCTTGACCTACACCACATTCAACTCAGACTTTCCCAGCATAACACCGTGCGCCGCGCCAGCGCAGGTGTTACCGGGCCAAAGACTGATGGCCGCCGGGCCGCTCAGCGCAGCAGTTGCCCGTAGTGGGCGCGGAGTTTGGCGACTTTGGGTGCGATGACCGCCATGCAGTAGCCCTGATTCGGATTGTTGGCGTAGTAGTCCTGGTGGTAGTCCTCAGCGACGTAGAAGGTCGTGGCCGGTTCGATGCTGGTCACGATGGGCCGCCCGAACACCTGCTGCTGTTCCAGTTCGGCGAAGACGGCGCGGGTCTGTGCCTCCTGCTCGGGCGTCAGCGGAAACACGGCGCTGCGGTACTGCGTGCCTACGTCGGCGCCCTGCCGGTTGAGGCTGGTGGGGTCGTGCGTGACCATGAAGAGCCGCAGCAGGTCGCCGTAGCTGACCACTGCGGGGTCGAAGGTAACGCGCACCGCCTCGGCGTGCCCGGTATCGCCGCCGCAGACCTGCCGGTAGGTGGGGTTGGCGACCTGCCCGCCGATGTACCCGCTCTCGATTTTCTCGACGCCGCGCACGTCTTTCAGGACCGCTTCGGTACACCAGAAGCAGCCGCCCGCCAGTATGGCCTGTTCACTCATGCGGGTATTGTGCGCCTGCCGGGGAGGCGGGAAAGTGGGCCAGGAGACTCATTTGGCGCTGCTCTTAGTGGCCCTGAGTGGTGCCGAAAAGACTCTCATGATTCAGAGCAGTGCAGTTTCGGCAAATGGACCGCCCGATAAGTGCGAGGTTTTTAGCCCCTCCACCCTTGCGGGGGACTGGTACAGCTCGCACCGCGAGAGGCTGGGAGAGGGGTAACGCGGAGTGCGTTTCAGTAAGCAAATTATGTTTTATGGGTGAGACTTCGGCACTATTCAGTCTCAGTGGCCCGAGAACAGCTTGGCCGCCACCAGCACCACGATCAGGCCGTACATCCACTTCACGAAGGCCGAGCCGCGCAACATCGCCATTTTTGCGCCCGCGTAGGCCCCCAGCGCGTTGGCGACGCCCATCGGCAGGCCGATCCAGAAGACCATGTTGCCCTGAAGCAAAAAGAGCACGAAGGCCCCCGCGTTGGTCGCGAGGTTGATGGCGCGGGCGTTGCCGCTGGAACGGACCAGATTGAAGCCTGCCAGCGTGAACACGAACATCAGGAAGGTGCCGGTGCCGGGGCCGATGAAGCCGTCGTACAGCCCGATGATGAAGGTGCCGGGCAGCGTGATCGCCAGCGTGCGGGCGGTGAGGCCGGGGTAACGGTCCTCCAGGCCCAGGCGCTTGTTCATCAGCACCAGCGCCCCCACGCCCAGGATGACCACGCCCACCAGCGTCTTGAAGATGTTCGGGTCGACAAAATGCACCAGATACGCCCCCAGCGCACTGCCGAGCAGGGCCAGCGGAATCAGGCGCAGGATCAGCGCCGTTTCGATGTGACCGTTTCTGGCGTACTGGTAGGTCGAACTGGCCGACCCGAAAATCGCCAGCAGCTTGTTGGTCGCCACCGCGTGCGCCGGGCTGAGGCCCATGAAAAACAGGGTGGGCAGCGTGATGGTGCCGCCGCCGCCCGCCACCGCGTCGATAAATCCGGCGAGAAAGGCGAGGGGCAGGCCATAGATCAGGGCCTCGGGGCCGGGGTAGGTAGACACTTGTGCGACGCTAGCAGCTTTTGCCTGGGCTAGGGCACTTCTGAACCAAAGGGTGTGGGGGGGCAGTCTCTAGACACAGTGACCGCGTTAAACTGCCTGCCATGACCGTTCCGACCACCGACGTGCTAAGCCAGGTTCGTCACCAGTCCCCCATGGCCCTCGAACTGCGCGGCATCACCAAGCGCTTTCCGCTGGTGCTTGCCAACGACGACATCAGTCTTCAGGTCAATTGGGGGAGCGTGCATGCGCTGTGCGGTGAAAACGGCGCGGGCAAAAGTACCCTGATGAAAATTGTCTACGGGGCGCAGCCGCCGAGCAGCGGCGAGATCGTGGTGGACGGGCAGGTCGTGACGTTTAGCAGCCCCGCCGACGCCATTGCCAAAGGCATCGGGATGGTGTTCCAGCACTTTCAGCTGGTGGACACCCTCACCGTTACCGAAAACGTCATCCTGGGCGCGGAACCGACCCAGGGCATCAGCATCAACTACGGCGCGGCGCGGCGGCGCGTGGCCGAGCTGGTGGCGCAATTCGGCTTCGGCCTGAACCCCGACGCGCTGGTGGGCGAGTTGCCGGTGGGCCAGCAGCAGAAGGTCGAAATCCTCAAGACGCTGTACCGGGGCGCCCGCATCCTGATTCTGGACGAACCGACCGCCGTGCTGACCCCCAGCGAAACCGACGAACTGTTCGAGTTCCTCAAGACCCAGTACGCGGCGAGCGGCAACGCGGTTATTTTTATCTCACACAAGCTGAACGAGGTGCTGCACATCTCGGACACCATCAGCGTGATCCGCGACGGCCGCATGATCGGCAGCATTCCGGCGGCGGGCGCGACCACCGAAACGCTCGCCCGCATGATGGTGGGGCGCGACGTGAGCCTCAAGGTCCACAAGGCCCCCGCGCAGCCCGGCGAAGTCGCACTTGATGTGCAGAACGTGGTCGTGCGCGGTGAACACCGCAATGCCGTGGACGGCGTCAGTTTTCAGGTGCGTGCGGGCGAAATCGTGGGCATCGCGGGCGTGGAGGGCAACGGTCAGAGCGAACTGGTCGAGGCGATCACCGGCCTGATTCCGGTGCAGCAGGGGCAGATCACCTACCTGGGCCACCCGGCGCATGGCGTGCGCGAGGTCGAGGCGTCGGGGCTTTCGCACATTCCCGAGGACCGCAACGAGCGCGGGCTGGTGCTGGACATGTCCACTGCCGAAAACTACATTCTGGGCGAACAGGACCGCGCCCCCTTCGCCGGGCCGCTGGGCTTTTTGAAACAGGACGTGATCGAGCAAAATGCCCGCGACCTCTCGGAAAAGTATGACGTGAGGCCGCGCAGCACCAGTCTTCCGGCGGGCAGCTACAGCGGCGGCAACGCGCAGAAACTGATCGTGGCCCGTGAGATGCGCAAAGGGCCAAAAATTCTGGTCGCCAGCCAGCCCACGCGCGGGGTGGACATCGGGGCCATCGAGTTCATTCATGCCAGCATCGTGCAGGCCCGTGACCAGGGGCTGGCCGTGCTGCTGGTCAGCGCCGATCTGGGCGAAGTTATGAACCTCTCCGACCGCATTCTGGTGATGTACGAGGGCCAGATTGCGGGTGAGGTCGCCGCCGCCGACGCCACCGAAACCCAGCTGGGCCTGATGATGACGGGCAGCACGGGCGGGCCGGGGGCGGGCGGGCAGGTCAGCCAGACGCAGCAGGTGGGCGAACGCGACTGACAAGTTAATAAGCGGAGCCGGGCGGCGTGTTAGCCTCCGAGGCATGAATTTTGCCGCCGCCGTCACCGAACGCACCAGGGAACTCAGCACCCGCCTGTGCGTGGGCCTCGACCCGCGCCGGGACGCTTACCATGACCTCGGCGAACTGCGCCAGCACACGCTGGACGTACTGGAAGCCGCCGCGCCCTACGCCGCGTGCGTCAAGCCGCAACTGGCCTTTTTCGAGGCGCTGGGCCTGGACGGTTTTACCCTGCTGGAAGAGGTCTGCGCCAGCGCCCGCACCCTGGGTCTGCCACTCATTCTGGACGCCAAGCGCGGCGACATCGGCAGCACCGCCGAGGCTTACGCGCAGGGCTGGTTGAGCGGCCCTCACGCGGGCGACGCCGTGACGGTCAACCCGTTTCTGGGCTTTGAAACCCTTACGCCGTTTGTCAAGGCGGCGCGGCAAAACGGCGGCGCGATTTTTGTGCTCGTCAAGACTAGCAACCCCGGTCAGGCCGACTTGCAGGGGGGCGGCGTCAGCGAAAAGGTCGCCGCCGAGATTACCCGCCTGAACGAGCAGGAAGAAGGCGAATACGGCAGCGTCGGCGCGGTGGTCGGGGCTACGCATCCGCATGACCTCGCCCGCTTCCGGGAACTGATGCCCCGTGCGCTGCTGCTGCTACCGGGGCTGGGAGCACAGGGAGCCGCCGCCGCCGACCTCGCCCCCGCGTTTATGCCGGACGGAACGGGTGCCCTCGCCAGCGCCAGCCGCGCGGTGCAGTACGCCCGTGGGCTGGACGTGACCGCCAGCCGCGAAGCCGCCAGAGGGTTGCGCGACGAGTTGAACGCGGCGCTGGATGGGGTGAGTGGTCAGTAGGAAGTGGTGAGTGGAAAAGACGGGGCTGTTCCCACTTTCCACTTCCCCCTACGCCAGCCGGTAAGCCGCGTCGCGTGTTCCCTTGCCCGTCCGGACCAGCAGCCCTTCATCCACCAGCTTGCGCAGCGCCCGCCACGCCTGCTGATTGTTCAGGCCGCAGGTTTCACGGAGCTGCACATTTCGCACCTGTCCCTGCTCACGGGCCAAGGCCAAGGCAATCGCGCGGACTTCGGCGGTGGTGGGGGTGTCGTGGGCAGCGGCTTTGGCCTGACGCGCGTTCTTGTGTGGGCGGGGAGGCGCCGTCGGCCCTGCTGCTTTTTCCGGCAGGGGACTGGGCACGGATTGTGGCTCCGGCACATCGGGAGTGGGACTCGGGGCGGGGGCAGTTTTGCGGCCCAGTGCCGTGCAGACCTCTGCTGACAGGCGGTAGGCGATGCCCCGGCCCACCCCGGCCCGCACGATCAGGCCGTGTTCCTCCATGCCGCGCAGCAGTCTGGGGGTGCGGTCCTCGGGCAGTTGCAGGGCGCGGGCCAGGTCGGCGCGGGTGGCCTCGCCCTCACGCGCCAGCACGCTGAGCACAATCAGCATGTCCAGCGAGAGGGTCTGCATTTCCTCCTGCTTGCGGGCCACGAAACGCACGAATTCGGCGTCGAAACCGGGGCTGTGCAGGCTCAGGGTCACGGCGTCGGGGTAGCTGGTGAACTCGGGCGGCTCCTTGCCGTGGCGCAGCATCAGGGAAAACATCTTGTCCACGCCCACACCTGCCTGCTCGACCAGTCCCAGCCGCGCCAGTACCCCGGCCAGCAGCGGGTTACGGCGCTTGGGCTGGTGGCGCAGAATGTTGCCCGGCGTAATGCCGCCCGTCATGCCGCCGGGGTTCATGATTTCCAGGCGGTCGGGATAGTGATGCACGTGGATCACGTCGCGCAGCGTGTAGTCGCGGTGGGTTAGGGCGTTGAGGAGCGCCTCGCGGTACACCGCTTCATCCTGATCCCAGACTTCTATACGGAACAGGCCCACCTGCACCGGCGTAAAGCGGTTGCGGGCCTGAATCAGTTCGGCCAGCCGCGTGAGCAGCGCCGGAATAGGCCGCAGCAGATTTTCGCGGAACTCGAACTCGACATCCGGGGTCTGGTGGTGGTAGTAACACACCTCGCTCTGGGGCACGTGCGCCCGCAGCGCCGCAGGGGTGCCTGCCAGCAAAATGGCTGCCAGCGTAGGCCGCAGCGCCCCGCCGCTGGGAATCAGCAGGCCCAGTTCACGCAGAAAGTCGAGGTCGGGCAGGTTGGCCGCTTCTATTCGCCGCCCCAGCGAACGCAACCGCGCGACCTCGGCGGGGTCGAGGTCGGCGAGCGAGGCGTCGGGTGGGGCCACTGCCGTGTAGTCCTGATCGGCCACCGGGTCGCTCTCGGGCGAGCTAACTGGCACCAGTTGCAGGCCGTCCCAGGCGATTACTGCGCCGTCGGGGGCAGCCAGGACATACGGCGCCTGCGGCACGAATACGGCCAGCACCCGCGCCCCACCGGGCAGGCGGTGATGCTGCACGTTAACGGTCAGCCGCCCGTGCGAAAGCTCGAAAATGGCGTGCGTGACCATCAGGGGGTGCAGTTCGCCCGCCGTGGGGCCAGCGGCGTCGTCCCCGATACGGTCTACGCCTACCAGCACGGTGCCGCCCCGCGCATTGGCGAGGCCCACGGCGTAGCGGGCCAGTTCCTCGGGCGTCACGCTGAGTGGTAGGTGCACGCAGGTCGGTCCCGCCGGGGGCAGTACGCCCAGGGGCGAGATCGCGTCGGCGGGCAGGGCGTCGGAAGTCATGAGGCGAAAGTATACCTGCTGTCATACGGATGTCGGGAAATGGACCCGTATCCGGTGCCGTTCCGGATATGGGGGAATTGGACGGAATCCGTACTTTTCCTCCTCCTTGTCCTTGTCTTGGGCAAAATGGCTTCTTGACCAGAACAGCTTCTTGGTCAGAATGGCACCCGTATGGGGCCTGAGCGCACCCATGAAGGGGCGCCTGCCCGCTCCAGTCGGATTTCATCCCCCAAGTTGGGAGATAGGGTCCGAATCGGTATCAGGCTTTTCGCGGCGCGGTCTACAGGCGCGTGGCCCAGAACCGTTCGACTTTCAGCGGGTTGAGCCAGACCAGAGCCGCCCGCGCCCCCAGGCCGTACAGCACGGCGGCCTGCCCGGCCTGCTGTCCCCAGTTCACCGCGTCGTTCAGGCGTGCTCCTAGCACGATCAGCGTGTCTTCCTGCCACTCGCCCGAACCGTTCACACCTTCCAGAAATGGCAGGCCACGCTGCATGATGCTTGCCCTCAGTGTGGCCTGGCGCTGCTGGTTGACGGGCCGCGAACACATTCTTCCCTCCGGATTCCAGGCCGTCACGGTGGTCCAGGCCAGACCTGCCCCGGCCCAGCTGGGCGGCGTGCCGCGCGTGTCGGAGAGCCTGAAGCGTTCGTCCGTCAGGCCGTATTCCGCCCCGGTAAAGGCTGATCGTAGCCTGTCCCGCTGCCGCTGTGCTTCCCACTGATGCTTGTCCATAGGTCGTGCAGCTCAGGGCTGGGTGACGGTGGCCTGGGTCATCAGAATGTTCTGGTTACGCAGGCGCAGAGTCACGCTGATCTTCTGTCCCATACGGAAACTGCCGCCCAGCGCAATGCGGTAACTCGAAGAATTGCTCAGGAACAGGGTATTTTTCAGCGGAATGCTGGAGACCACGGCGCAGCGCGGCACACACTTCATCAGGCGTGAAAGCCCCGCGCCGCTCCACACCCCGGTCAACACGTCGTTGCCTGGAACATAAATTTTTCCTTCAAGCACCGCGCCGCCGTACGAAGGCCGCAGCACCAGCTTGGCGGCGGGGGCGGCCAGCACCGGGGCCTGAGTCAGAACGCTTAGCGTGGTCAGACCAGTCAAGACGCTGAGGCATAAGCCTTTCATTGGGTGCCTTCCAGTTCGGTCGGCTCCGTTTCTTCGGCTTCCCCGGCGCTGAGGTCGATGTCTACCCGCATGATTTCGCGCAGCACACTGGTGGCAAAGCTGCCTTTGGGAAGGGCAAAAGTAACGCTGTAGCCGTCTTCTTCCGGGGTTATGCTGGCGTCCGTCGGAAAAACGCGGGTCAGGCGGCGATCTCCGCGCCGCGAGACGAACGCCTGCGGGGTCAGGTCGAAACTGGCGAGGGCTTCTTGCTCCAGCACTCCGGCGTCCAGCGTCAGGGGTTTGACTTTTTTGCCGAACAGCGTTCCCGTCGCGCTGATCTCTCCCGCCTGGGCACGGGGGGTTTCGGCGGCGGCGTCCTCGACCATAAAGACCCCGCCCGTGGTGTGTTTTTTCGCCATGTCGCCGCTGATCACCGCCGTGAACAGCCCACGTTCCAGCCGCAGACTGACGAAACGGTTGAACACGGCGCTCTGCACGCTGCTGGTCAGAAAACGCCGCACGCGCGGGTCTTTCAGGCGCGACTCGCCGCGCAGGACCCGCAGACCTTCCTCGGCATTCAGGCCGCCCAGGCCAAAGCGCTGCGGCCCGAAATAATTAGGCACGCCCGCCTGCACCAGTTGATCCAGAATCTCGCCTGCCCGCGCCGCCTGGCCCGCCGCCCCGCGCACCCGCACCGTAAAGCGGTTGCCGTGCAGGTGCCCCAGCCCCAGCTTGTTGCCGTGCCGGGCGGTTTGCAGCACTTCCACGTCGGGAATCTCCAGGCGGGAAAGCGCAGCTTCATATTTAGCCGGAAGACTGATCCACTGGGTCGTGACCGCGTGGCGATCCTTCAGACCAGCGACGCCCACATCACGGTCGCGCACCCCAGTCTGGGCGCACAGTTCCCGCAGGACGTGGGCGGTGGTGTGCCCGGTTTTCCGCAGCTGAACATAAACATGGTCACCTTCCCCGGACGGCAGATAGGCGGGGATTTCCTCGACCTGGAAGTCCTGGGGCGTACTGCGGAGCACGCCGCCCGTTCCCTCCCCGGCGACGAGGTTTGCTAAGGCCGACCACTGGAACACCAAGCTCACGATGCTGGCACCATAACGCCCGTTGGTGGCCCCGGAATGAGAAAGGGTTTAAGCGCTACTGGTAAGCAAAGCGGTCGTTCCGGGCCTCGGCGCCGTCGTGGGCGGCTGACTGGCAGCTGACGGGGAATTTATTTTTCTCATTCATTTTGGCGCGTTGGGGTTGCCCGTTGACAGGGTGCACCTCAGAAATGCGAGATTGCGCCAGCGGAGAACAGATTGAACTCAAGTCTACTGAGTGGCCCCCTCTGCCGGGCAGCTCTTGAGTTAAACCCTCATTGCCAGAGAACTTGACAGAGGAGCGTCAGTCGCAGCCCCTAGAATGTCGGGCATGAAAACTGATCCTGTCGAACTGACCCTCTTTCTGGCCCAGTGCGTGGTCGACCAGCCGTCGCTGGTGCGGGCTAGCCAGCGGGGCAACGTGGTCATGGTGCGCGTCGGCCCCGGCGAGGAAGGCCGCCTGATCGGGCGTCAGGGCCGCGTGATCCAGGCCATCCGCACGCTGGTCCGCAGCGCCTCCGACCCGCGCGAACGCCTCAACGTCGATCTGGAAGCGCCGCGCAAAGCATGACCGCGCCGGGAACTGGAACACCCGCCGACACCACACTGATCGGGCATCTGCTGGGGCCACACGGCGTCCAGGGCGGCAGGATCAGTTTTCAT
>JAGLBK010000419.1 GCA_018260275.1 Deinococcus sp. | reverse complement strand
GGATGTCAGACGAACGTCTCATTTTGCTTGTGAATGCATTTTGCCTGTAAATGCATTTTGCCTGTAAATGAATTTTGCCCGTGGAAACGATGGCGAGGAAATTCGATGCAGGGTGAAGTGGTAGGAAGCTGGCCGAGCCTTCCTTTCCCTCGCCCAAAAAAATGGGTCAAAACGGTTATTATAAATAACCCTGTACTATATTGTATAGGGGTAATTAATGATTGTATATATATGGTATATTACCCCTATACTACCTTCCTATATATCTATACTATATTATAGTATGGATATCCTTATTCTTCTGATAGGGCATTCTCACTCTAGGTTCGGAAGAACCAGAGACGGACGAAGACACCCTCGGACGAAGCAGCATCTCCAGCAGGATGAGAATCATTGAAAAATTGTAGGTCAGCAGCAGCAGCAGCAACAGCAGCAGCAGCAGCCTAGGGTCCAGGCCTAGGGTCAGCTACCCCCACGTCAATTGAGAGATTGCTATATTTGTGCTCGGGGGCATAAATATTTTTTTTTTTTTTTTTTTTTTCTCGGCCATCTTT
>JAGLBK010000418.1 GCA_018260275.1 Deinococcus sp. | reverse complement strand
CCCCGGTTACCCCCCTCCCCTTGCTTCGCAAGGCCCTCCCCCGCAAGGGGAGAGGGTCAGAAAAGCAACATCTTTACACAAAATGCTGTAAGTGGCGGTGTGATCTAACGGCGGGGATATTCTCTAAATCATGCTTGCCCGCGCTGTCGCCCATATTTCCGAATCGGCCCTGAACCATAACCTGAGTGCGCTTTCCGGACGTGCCGGGGTGCCGCTACTGCTGCCCATCAAGGCCGAGGCTTACGGACACGGCCTGCAGCTGGTTGCCGGACTGGCCGCCGCGCACCCGGAGGTCTGGGGACTGGCCGTCGCCACGCCCGCCGAAGCCGAAGCCGTGGCCCGGCTGGGCCTGGGCAAACCCGTGGTGCTGCTCACGCCTCCGGCCCCCGAAGAACTGACCGCGCTGGCCGATCTGGGGGTGCGCCTGCCGGTGGGCAGTCTGGCCGAGGCCGAAGCGCTTCCGGCGCACGCCGTCGCCCACCTCAAGATCGATACCGGCATGAACCGGCTGGGGGCACGTCCCGAGGAAGCTGTACAGGTCGGGCGGCGCCTGGCCGA
>JAGLBK010000417.1 GCA_018260275.1 Deinococcus sp. | reverse complement strand
CTCTTCTTCAACAGGCGTAAGCCCCAGCCTGACGAAAACCGCGTTGGTGTACTGGGCGCCGTGACTCTGGCGCTGCTGAGCGTGGACATGGCCTTCCGGGCGAACGCTTCGGCGCAGTCCGAACGGCAGTGAGCGGTTCGGGAAACACGCGCCCTTCTGCGTCAAGCCCGTCGCGCAGAAGGCGAACGCAAGCAGCTCGCCTTGAACAGATTCTCTATTGCTGTTTCACCATGTTTCCTGGGCGGAAGCGGACATTCGGATACTGCGCCTGAAGTGCGCTGGGATTGGCAACTTTATTCCGCAACTTCTGGTTGAAAAACGCCAAGGTGAATGCGTTCACCACCCGTTGAGTTCCAACAACGTCTTCACCTCCGGCTAAGAGCGGTGAGTACAAGGTGACGTCCGAAAAGCTCAGGTGCTGGGTGCCTGGCAACACCAGTGACCAGCTTGTCCCCTGCAAGGCCTGTTCTCTCCTTTTGAACGGTTCTGGCAAGTTAACTTCAACGAGGTAGAACTACCCGTGATGCAGCCTGAATCTCAGGCTGCTTGTTGCAATGCC
>JAGLBK010000416.1 GCA_018260275.1 Deinococcus sp. | reverse complement strand
AGGACGACCAGCAACAACAAAAACACCCCAGCGGAAAACCGCTGGAGCTAGACCCGGAGGATGTTAAAAGCGCCCGTGAGAAGAGACAGGAGCGGGAACGGGATTATGGGATGGGGTATTGATAGTTAGTTGGGAAAGCAGATAGTCGGATAGATGGCCCTAGATAATAAAGGTAGTCATTAGGAATGGATTGAAATTTTCAGTAAATTTAATCCATAAAGATTTCTGCTATTTTTTATCATTAATAGATTGTTGTTAATTACTATACTCAATTTTTCATATTTATACTTTAAGTAATTTTGTTTTGAATTGTATATCGCGCTAAGAGGAATCAATTTATTATCAAATTGATGATTTATAAATATTTCTGTATCTAATTGAGTGAGCATAGAAATTGGATAGTTCAGATAAACTTTTGCTGACTTATCAGTAAGCTTCAAGCTTAATTTTATCCACGCTCTTTTGTTTTTATATAATGCTGTCATTTTGCATGAATAATTATTATCCATATCAAAATATACACTATTTCTCTCTTTAAATGGGGAAAAGATAGTTTCCTTTAGG
>JAGLBK010000415.1 GCA_018260275.1 Deinococcus sp. | reverse complement strand
GCCCAGGCAGAGCGGACACTCGCGGAAGCGCTCAAAGAGGAACAGGAGTACCCCTTCTGATGGAGAAGCCAACTCAAGTTGTGTGGTTGATTGAACACCGGGATACGGATGAAGACTCGACCGTTATGGGTATAGCCAGTGACCTGGTACAGGTTCAGGCGATTATTCGTGGGTTGGAGGCCTTGAGTCCCCGCAAGGACACGGGGTGGTACGCGGTCTACCAGATGCCTGTCGATTCGGTGACCTTACGGGTGGAAGGGCTGCACTTCTACGACATGAACGGTGTCCGCTATACCGACCAGGGTGACGCGATGGCGGCCACTGGTCGGCCCTGGGAACCGCTCAAGCTGGAGGCCGTGTTCAACCAGCTGGCGGAGGCGGACAGGCGAGCATTGTTTGGGGCGGTGTTTGCAGGCCTGGATATTCATGCGCCTCTCGACACAATGAATGAGGAAGCCTGGGCCAGGCTTGAAGCGTTATCTGAATTTATGAACCTCGAGTGCTAGGGGATACCTGACGGCACAAGAAAGCGGAAGCTTGAGGTATGCCTACCAAATTGCTTCC
>JAGLBK010000414.1 GCA_018260275.1 Deinococcus sp. | reverse complement strand
CGGCCACCACCAACCCCGGCGGCACCACCGGTTCGGGCACTCCGATGGTAGTCGATCATAACAACCCCAGTAACAAGGACCCCGGCACCAGTTGGGGCTGGCTGGGCCTCGCCGGTCTGCTGGGTCTTGCTGGCCTGACGGGACGCCGCTACGTCGAAACGCATACCGTGACGACCACCAATACCACTGGCACCAACGCGACGGGCACCAACAGCAACGTTCGCCGCTAAGCCAACCCGGAAGCCGCCGCTCTGCGCGTCAGGGCGGCGCTTTTGCGTTTTATGTGTTTCAAAACTGCTTCCTGGCTACGCAAGGCCCTCGCTGCTGCGGAGCTTTGCAAGTCCCGCAAGGGGCGAGTGCTGACGAAATCTTACTCATAAATCGGAGTTCATGTACTGGGACGCACTCCGCGTTACCCCCCTCCCAGCCTCCCCCGCAAGGGTGGAGGGGCTAAAAACCTCGCATAAATCGGGGGTAAATTTGTGGAAACTACCCCATCCTGAATAATGGGAGACTTTTCGACATCACTTAGCCTACAAGGGGCGAGGGAATAGCACATAGCGCTCT
>JAGLBK010000413.1:316-570 GCA_018260275.1 Deinococcus sp. | reverse complement strand
ACGAGATTCAATTGCTCATTGCCACGACAGTCATTGAAGTGGGCGTTGATGTGCCGAATGCGTCCTTGATGGTGATTGAAAATGCCGAGCGTCTGGGTTTATCGCAGTTGCACCAGTTGCGCGGGCGGGTGGGGCGCGGGTCGGCGGCCAGTTTTTGTGTGCTTATGCATAAAACGCCGTTATCGTTAAACGGCAGCGAGCGCCTGATGGCTTTGACCGAAAGTACTGACGGGTTTGTGATCGCCGAAAAAGAC
>JAGLBK010000413.1:0-306 GCA_018260275.1 Deinococcus sp. | reverse complement strand
AATTTACAGCGTGACGTTTTTTTGCTCGATGCCGCTAATCGGTTGGCAGAACGTATGCTGGTTGAATATCCGGTGCAGGCTGAACATCTGGTGCGACGCTGGCTGCCGAATGCGCCACGTTATGCGCATGTTTAGCCTGTTGGGTACGTTAAAAACAGTACTGGCGACAGGGCGTTGTACGGTGTGCGATTTAATGCCGATTGCTGCACAGAATGATAAGTTATCCAGTCATGGCTTGATTTGTGAAGGCTGTTGGGATGATTTACCGTTTAGGCAAGAAGTCATAACCATTGCGCCAGTCATTAC
>JAGLBK010000412.1 GCA_018260275.1 Deinococcus sp. | reverse complement strand
TTCGTTACCGCCAGCTCCCGGCCAAGCTTCTTGGCCTGAACACCGATGCGACATCAACTTAACTCGTTATCAATAAAGGCCTGGCGTCTATATTCGGTCAGCCGCTAGGGGCAACCCAGGCTGCGCCGTCATAGAACACTTTGTACGGCTTACCTCCCTGCCGGTTAAGGGGATTCCAATTTATACCGTCAGCTACAGCTTCAGTTCCAGCGCTCTTTTCCCAAGGTTCAACTCTTTGTGGGGCCATCATGACCCATTGCACTTCATTTCCTATTATACCTAGCTTAAGACCAGCACCAACGCTATAAACACTGCCATTCATATCAAGTCTTATCTCAGTGTCATGGGCTAAGCTCGGTTTAAAAACAAGTTCAGACTGTCCGTGATCTGCGGTACCCCGTTGAACAATCTGTGCAGTGTTGCCATAAAAATCACCCAATTGCAGGCTTGGACTGCTGCCAGCACTTTCCTGGTCAGCTATAGCTCGCCAGGCAGGTGAAGATCCCACCGTTCTGACCAGTTCGGGCTGGCGATGCTCATAGGGATGGGGAGCAGCACCAGCCCATTTGACG
>JAGLBK010000411.1 GCA_018260275.1 Deinococcus sp. | reverse complement strand
ATGTTGCCGCCTTCCAGCGCCCGCAGCCCGCATTCGCGCAGCAGGTGGGCGATCAGGACAGTGGTGCCGCCCTTGCCCGCCGTGCCGGTAATGCCGACCATCGGCAGTTCAGGGCGCGAGCGGGCCGCTAGCACGACTTCCCCGATAATCTCGGCCCCATTCGCCTGTAAGTTCAGCAGCTCCGGGTGGTCAATCGGCACGCCGGGCGCGGCCACCACCACGTCGTAAGTCCCGTCCGGCTGGCCCGTCGCAAAACCCAGTTCGGTCATCAACTGCCGGTCTTCGGGGGCAGGCCCGGCGTCTACCCATTCGGCACGCACCCCTTCCTGCGCCAGAAACCGCGCCGCGCCGCGCCCACTGCGCCCCAGTCCGTAAATCAGTACCCGCTGTCCACTCAACACGCTCACGCTCCCAACATTAGCGAAAACAAAATGAGGCGGGCGCGAATGCGCGCCGGGCGGGGGGTCATACCGATTCCGATTGAATCCCCCAGTGTGGGGGATGAAATCCGACTGGAGCGGGCAGGCCCCTTCATGGGTGCCGTTTTGCCCAAGACAAGGAGTAGGAAAAAG
>JAGLBK010000410.1:329-573 GCA_018260275.1 Deinococcus sp. | reverse complement strand
CGACGATTTTGAACATGCGCTGCGGCTGCCGAGCGAGCATCAGTACGGCAATGGCGTCGCGATCTTCACCCGCAACGGCCATGCCGCGCGCGAATTCGCGGCGCGGGTGAATGTCGGCATGGTCGGCATCAACGTGCCGATCCCGGTGCCGGTCGCCTATCACACCTTTGGCGGGTGGAAGCGCTCGGCCTTTGGCGATACCAACCAGCACGGCATGGAAGGCGTGAAGTTCTGGACCAAGGTC
>JAGLBK010000410.1:0-319 GCA_018260275.1 Deinococcus sp. | reverse complement strand
AGACCGTGACGCAGCGCTGGCCCGATGGCGGCGTTGGCGATGGCGCGAACGCCTTCGTCATTCCGACGATGGGGTGAGGCGGGTGCGGCTTGCGGCCTTGCCCTTCCTGTCGATCGCCCTGTGCTACGGCGTGGGTGCTGCATCCGCGAGTGAATTGGTGGGGCCGGGCCGCTTCTGCGGCTATTCTCCGATCATCGACCTTGAAAAGGGTGAGCGAATCACGCCTCTGGAAGGCGGCATTCACGGCGGCAGCTTTCGCTGGGAGGGCAGCTTCGGGACGCTTGAAGTGCGTGGAATTGGATGGGCCGCTCGCCCCAAG
>JAGLBK010000040.1 GCA_018260275.1 Deinococcus sp. | reverse complement strand
ACAGGTGCGGCATTGGAGGAGACGGCGCTGTTCAGGGCCATAAAACTTTTTGAGCCTGATGTTGTCACGCCCTGATTGATGGAAGTCTGGACAATGAGGGCTTTGGCAAACGAAACTGTTGAGCGGGAGAGAAGAAAACACGCCCGGAGATAGGCTCCGGGCGCTCCCATTTCAACCCCTGTCGGTCATAGTTCCAGCGAACTACCAGGCCAGTTTAGGCAGCAATATTTTGAGTTCTCTAAACAGGTTCTGGACTACGCCGCCGAGGATTTGGGCTATCAGGCCCTGCACCCTGAACGACTGACAAAGCTGATAAAGGCTATGGATGATGGCCCCAAATTTGAGAAGTTCGTCAACAAGGAATACGGCGGCAGCTACATCCGGTTTGCCGACTACCTTGCCAAGATTTAGCCTCTCCACCTGAAACCACCTGACGGAGCAATCCCATGTTCATACCCGACGAACAGACCATCAAAACACTGATACGCGAGGTCAAAGGTAGCTCAGGAGAGCGGTTGCACCTGCCGAGCCAAGTTTTCTGGGAGAAGGTTGGCCTCACAGATACCACGCAGGAAGAAAAGGAACTGTTTGCCGAGCTTTTGCGGCGGCGCAAGTTAGCATTCACCTTTGAAACGCGGCGGGACGCGGTTTATCTGGTCTGGGTGGGCAATTTAGGGCTGAAGGTGAAGACGCCGAAGAGCCAGAGAAACGAAGCCCTAATGCAAGAAAAGATAAAGCGAGGCGGGAATAATTTCTCTTGCCTTAAATGGACATCCGTCCCGCCCATCGGCTAAACTTGAACCGAGTACAAAACCAATGCTTACCGGAGGTCACATGCAGACGAAGTACCCCATAAGAAAAGCCGCCGTCATCGGCGCGGGCGTGATGGGTGCCGCCATCGCAGCGCAACTCGCCAACGCGGGCATTCCCGTATTGCTGCTGGACATCGTTTTACCTGATAAACCCGACCGCAACTTCCTCGCCAAAGCTGGCGTGGAGCGTGCGCTGGGGGCCCGCCCCGCCGCGTTTATGGACGCCGACCGCGCCAAACTGATTGAAGTCGGCAACCTGGAAGACGACCTTAAGAAGCTGAAAGACTGCGACTGGGTGCTGGAAGCCATTATTGAGAAGCTGGACGCCAAGCGCGACCTGTGGGCCAAAGTGGAAGGGGCTGCCAAAAAGACCGCCATCATCAGCTCCAACTCGTCGGGCATCCCTATGCACCTGCAAATCGAGGGCCGCTCCGAGGACTTCCAGCGCCGCTTTGTGGGCGCGCACTTCTTCAACCCGCCGCGCTACCTACATCTGCTGGAAATTATTCCCACCGATAAGACTGCGCCCGAAGTGGTGGAGTCCATCAGCCAGTTCGCCACCGAGACGCTGGGCAAAGGCGTGGTCGTCGCCAACGACGTGCCGGGCTTTATCGCCAACCGCATCGGCGTGTACGGCATCGTCGGGGCCATGCGCCACATGGAAAAATTTGGCCTGACCCCCGCCGAGGTCGACCAGCTGACCGGGCCTGCGCTGGGCCGCGCCAGCAGCGCCACTTTCCGCACCGCCGACCTGTCGGGACTGGACATCATCTCGCACGTCGCCAACGACATCGGGGCCGCCACGGGGGACGACGAGGACTTTACCCTCATTGAACCCTTCAAAAAGATTGTTGAGAAGGGCATCCTGGGCGACAAGACCGGCAGTGGTTTTTACAAGAAGACCAAGGGCGCTGACGGCAAGACCAAGATTCTGAACCTGAACCTGCAAAGCGGCGAGTACGAGGACCAGGGCCGCGTCAAGGTGGCCGCCGTGGAAGCGGTCAAGGGCAAGTCCACCGCCGAGCGCGTGAACGCCCTGTACACCGCCCAGGGTAAGGAAGGCGACTTCCTGCGGGCCACCATGAACGACGGTTTCTGGTACGCCGCCAAGATGGCCGGGAACGTGTCTAACCGCATTCAGGACATCGACAACGCGCTCAAATGGGGCTTCGGCTGGGAGCAGGGGCCGTTTGAAACGATGGACACCATCGGTGTGCAACAGGTCATTAAGAACCTGGAAGCCGAGGGCCGCACCCTGCCCCCGCTGCTTGCCAAAATGAAGGAAACCGGAGCCGACAAGTTCTACAACGGCGACCAGACCTTTACCCCGGCTGGCGAAAAGACCGAGTACAAGGCTCCTTACTTCGTCATCGCCGACCTCAAGAAAGACGCCACCAAGGTCGTCAAGAAGCGCCCCGGCGCGAGCATCCTGGATTTGGGCGACGGTGTGCTGCTGGTGGAATGGCACGCCAAGATGAACGCGCTGGGCGAAGACCAGCTCAAGGCCGTGCAGGACGCACACAAGCTGGTGCAGGACATGGGCTACGCGGGCTTCGTGGTGGGCAACCAGGGCGAACACTTCAGCGCCGGGGCCAACCTGCCGCTGATTCTGTCGCAGGCCCAGGCCGACGAGTGGGACGAGCTGGACGACATGATTAAGCAGTTCCAGCAGGTCAGCACCTCCATGCGCTTTAGCCCGCACCCCACCGTCGCTGCGCCCTTTGGCATGACGCTGGGCGGTGGCTGCGAGTTCAGCGTGCACGCCGACCGCGTGGTGGCCAGCGCCGAGACCTACATGGGCCTGGTGGAAGTCGGCGTGGGCCTGATTCCCGGCGGCGGCGGTACCAAGGAAATGCTGCTGCGCTTCACCGACATGCAGCAGCCGGGCCAGCAAAACGGCATGTTGCTGCTGCCCGCCGTGCAGCGTGCCTTTGAACTGATTGGCACCGCCAAAGTCAGCACCAGCGCCCTGGAAGCCCGCAAGCTGGGATTCCTGCGCGACCACGACACGGTGGTCATGAACAAGAATCTGGTCATTGAAGAAGCCAAGCGCACCGTGCTGGCCCTCGCGCCCGACTACGTGCAGCCCGTGATGCGCCAGGACATCCCTGTGATGGGCGACGCCGCGATTGGGGCCATCAAGTCGGCGCTGTACGGCATGCACGAGGGCGGCTACATCACCGATTACGACCTGGTGGTCAGCAACGAACTGGCCCGAGTGCTGTCGGGCGGCACCGGCAACAACCGCGCCGCCAAGGTCAGCGAGCAGCACCTGCTGGATTTGGAACGCGAGGCCTTCCTGAC
The DNA here is from genome assembly GCA_018260275.1 of Deinococcus sp. Taxonomy (GTDB): domain Bacteria; phylum Deinococcota; class Deinococci; order Deinococcales; family Deinococcaceae; genus Deinococcus. Next base: position 12,817 of record JAGLBK010000040.1, on the reverse strand, counting down.
CCTGCTGGGCAAGAAGGGCACGCAGCAGCGCATTGAGCACATGCTGAAGACCGGGAAGCCGCTGCGGAACTAACCCCACCCCTCAGTCAGCTGCGCTGACAGCTCCCCTTAAAAGGGAGCCTCAAAGCGCCCCCCAGCCTCCCTTTTAAGGGGAGGTGCCCCGCAGGGGTGGAGGGGTAAAAGCTGAAGCCTAAGCTCTGTCAAAATTACCTATGCCAAACCCCATCCTCCACCGCCTCAAATCCACTCCCAAGCGCAAGCTCGCGCTGTGGGCGGGCCTCGGTTACGCTGGCGTAGTCGTCGCCGGAGCCTTCCTCGGTGCGGAAATCGTGCTGCGCTCCAAAACCCACTGGGTCAAGGGCGAGTTCGTGCCGGTGGGGCGGCGGGGCAACAAGCTCTACCTGCCCGCCTCTGTGGAAACTTTGAGCAAGGGGCCGCTGGGCGTGGTGCCGCTGCTGCCCAACCAGGGCCACATGGTCATCGGGGAGCGGCGGATGGTCGGCACGGTGGTGGAGCGGCCCATCTTGCGGGAACGGGGCAAGCTGCCGCACGGGGCGCTGGCCTGGGTGTCGACCTACCTCTACAACGGCACGCCCGCGCAACTGGGGGCCGAGTACGAGGACGTGACCGTTCACACCGAGGTCGGCGACATGCCCGCGTGGCACGTTCCGCCGCATCAGCACGGGCGCGACGCCCTGATTGTGGTCATTCACGGCCACGGCGGGCAACGCGCCCAGGCCCTGCGGATGCTGCCCGCCATGCTCCGGACGGGCTGCGGGTCGCTGTTCGTCACTTTCCGCAACGCTTTCGGTGCGCCGAAGGTCGGCAAGGGTTACCTGACGTTGGGCGACACCGAGGCCGGGGACGTGCTGGGGGCCTTGCAGTGGGCGAAGGACAACGGCTACAAGCGGGTCATTCTGTTCGGCTTCAGCATGGGCGGCAACATTGCGTTGAGCGTGCTGCGGCCCAAGTTCCAGCCGTATCCGCTGCCCGTCGTGGGCGTGATGCTGGACTCGCCCGCGCTGGACTGGCGGGCCACGATTCGCTGGCAGGCGCAACGCTTTGGCCTGCCTAAGTTTCTGGCACGGCAGGTCGGGCGGTTTACCGAGTACGTCGTCACCCGTCGCAGCGGGCAGGACTTTGACGAGGTAGACCAGCTGGCCTCCGCCTCCCGCTTCAGCGTGCCCATGCTGCTGTGGCATGGCACCCGCGACCGCACCATTCCACTGGCGCAGGCCGAAGCCCTGGCCGCCGCCCGCCCCGACCTGGTGGAATTTCACCGCGTGGAGGGGGCCAAGCACATCCGCAACTGGAACATCAGCCCAAAAGAGTACGACAGGCAGTTGGAAAGGTTCGTGGAAAGGGTGTTGGGGGGTGAGGAAGGGTGAGCGCTGCTGAATACTTTAATTTCTTAAGATGTGCTACTCGTTTTCCTAGCGACTTAGACAGCTTGCTTGATGTTAAGTCTATTGATTTCAAACCCTTTTGGGAATTGGAAAATCAATCGGCCTATATAACTTCGGCAGGCGAGTACGTTAAAACCGAATGGGTAGACATAGTGACAGGTATTAGAATCGTTATGTCCAAAGGCTTGCTATCATTTGAAAACAAAGCTAGTGTCAGTGATAACGAATTCTCTTTACAATTTCATGTCATGGCTTATCCCAATCCTATACCGTCCCCTATATATTTTTTTGGTGGTTACCTTGAGGATTCACTTTCAAGCACTGAGGTAGACGGACTAGGTGGCTTCGCAGTAGCTAGCGCGGAAATGTCGCGGAAATCATGCGCCTACATTATGGAAATTGTTGATGGCGAGGGTTTGGAAAATCACTTTCAGCAATTCTATAACTCAGACCCTGATAGTGATTATTGGGCTGAATTTTATTCAAGAGGCGATAAGTGAGCTATTTCGCCGCAAGCCTAAGCCTCTGCCGCCGCCCGCTGCTGGACAGGGCGCTGGGCGAAGTACCGAACTTCTATGTCTCCCAGCTGATTGACCTGAACGAGCGCCGCTGGCGGGTAAGGAGGGCGGGATAATGAAGTTAGAGAATCTCGCCGCTTTACTCGGCGCAATGAATATGCACGGTCACTTCTGGCGGATGTACTACGAAGAACTTTCTGAGCAAGACCGCCACCGCATTCTTCCAGTAGATTCTAGAGACTATACGAGCATTTCTGGTGATTCCGAAGATGTCCTACTGTCTAGCAATATTCATTTCGGCGTTGACCCCGTAGACGGTGGTATGGGCCTCAACTGGACTTTGAAATTACATGTCCGTCCTGAAACCGCTGAAATAAAGGCAACTTTGGGGGCTGATTATCAAAATGACCCCTATCAAATTCAGCTTGCCGAACTCTTTCACGCAAGTACGACTGACGCGGATGAACTTCCCAAGTTAGTTTTAAATGCTGCCGAAGTCTTAATCGGTGAGATGCGTAGGCATGTTCAAGAAGACCTGTGCCTGCAAGTTTGGGAAGACGGACAAAGGCAAGCTCTCGCCCTTAGAGACTCAGACTCTTAGACCTCTCGCGTTTAGACGTTTAGACCTTCAGACGTTTAGACCTCTCCAAAGGAGTAACTACTATGCGTGACGCTGTAATCGTATCTGCTGTTCGTACCCCCGTGGGCCGTGGTGTCAAAGGCACCCTCGCCAACACCCGCCCTGACGACCTCGCCGCCCTGGTGCTGAACGAGGCCATCAAACGCGCTGGCGTCAGCGCCGACATCGTGGAGGACGTTTACCTGGGCTGCGCCATCCCCGAAGCTGAGCAGGGCCTGAATGTGGGCCGCCTCGCCGCGCTGCGGGCCGGACTGCCTGACAGCGTGGGCGGCGTGACCATCAACCGCTTTTGCTCCAGCGGGCTGCAAACCATCGCTATGGCGGCGGCGGCCATTCAGACCGGGCAGGCCGACGTGATGCTGGCGGGCGGCGTGGAATCTATGAGCATGGTGCCCATGAGCGGCCACCACCCCGCGCCCAACCCCGAACTGGTAGACACCCGCCCCGGCGCGTACATCGGCATGGGCATGACCGCCGAGAACGTGGCCGCCAAGTACGGCGTGAGCCGCGAAGACCAGGACAAGTTTGCGTTTGCCAGCCACCAGAAAGCGGCTGCCGCGCAGGATGCGGGCAAATTTGACGCCGAAATCGTGGCCGTGCCGGTTCGCAAGGACACCCTCAAAGGCACCAAAATCAAGTCCGAAACCATCCAGTTTGACAAGGACGAACTGATTCGCCGCGACGCCAACCTGGAAGACATGGCGAAGGTGCGCCCCGCCTTCAAACAGGGCGGCAGCGTCAGCGCGGCCAACTCCAGCCCCCTGAGCGACGGCGCGGCAGCTGTGCTGATGATGTCGGCAGAGAAGGCGCAGGAACTGGGCGTCAAACCCCTGGCAAAGTTCCTGGGCTTCGCGGTGGCGGGCGTCGCGCCGGAAGTCATGGGCATCGGCCCGGTGGCTGCCGTGCCCAAAGTCCTGGGGCAACTGGGCCTGACGCTGGCCGATATTGACCTGATTGAGCTGAACGAAGCCTTCGCCGCGCAGTCGCTGGCCGTCATCCGCGAACTGGGCATCGACGAGAGCAAGCTGAACGTCAACGGCGGCGCAATAGCCCTGGGCCATCCGCTGGGCTGCTCTGGCGCGAAGCTGGCGACCACCGCGATTTACGAATTGCAGCGGCGCGGCGGCGGCAAGGCCCTGATTACCATGTGCATCGGCGGCGGCATGGGCGCGGCGGGCGTGATTGAGGTCTACCCGGCTGAGGCTCAGGCAGCCGACTAAGTTTTAACCTGAAAACCGGGAGCTGACCTCAGAGTCGGCTCCTTTTTCGTCTATTTCTGCCACACGGCCAGGTCCAGCACTGGAAAGCCGCCGCTCAGGGCCGCCGCGTACTCCTCGGGTGGGTCAAAAAACTGCATGAACTGGGTGCTGTTTTCACTCGTATGCCCCGGCCCCAGCGGTGTTTTGCTGCTCCACTGGTAGTTCAGCAGGGTATCGAACAGTTCCATCACCGTGTTGCCCGACCCGGCAGGGGCGCGGTACGCCAGATTGCTGAAGCCGAAGCGTTCGAAGCCGCGTGAAACGTAATAGACGCTGTGGTCCGGCAGTTCATATTTCAGCACGCCGCAGCACAGCATGGTCGGCAAAATCCGTTCACATTCGCTGAGCGATTCGGGGGTAAACAATTGTGGCAACAGTGGCCCAGGTAAAGCGGTGCAGGCGGTTTCATCGGCCAGCCCCAGCGGTTGCAAGGCCGTCGCCAGGGCATACAGCAGGCAAAGCTGCTCGGCCACGCTCGCTGCGCCGCCCTGATATGACAGCACCATATGGGCGCGGTGGCTATACAGCGGCGCTTTCAGCGCGTCATCCCAGTGACTCAGGTGAATGGTCTGCTGCTGCGCTTCCGGCGTCAACGGTTGGTTCCGCTGGTCAAGCCCAAGCACGTGCTCACCAATATGGACCGTGGTGTGGGCAACAGCAGCCGGGCCGAGGGTGACCGGGCCAGTCTGCGGCCTGAGGCGCTGGAGTTCGGGCAGCACATGGTCCAGTGTGGCGGGCAGTTGGCTGAACAGGGCCGTGACAGCCACTCGCCTGCTCGGGTCTGGCGCAGGCCAGGGCACCTGCACACGCCTGATGTCTTGCAGACCAGTCGGCCTGGGACGAATATCGTCCTGCACGGCTGGCTGGCCGCCCAGCAGTTTTTTGAAGAAGCCCATAGCCGCAACTGTAGCATTCACCTCTATTTATGCGACTGGCGTGTTGCCAGGCTGCCGCGTCAGATTTGTAGAAGCCTCACAAATTCTCAAGGTCAAGTCATGTATGCGTCAGTTCTGACGAGCAAAATGAGACCCATGAAAAAGATTCTACTGGCAGCAGTTGTCGGCCTCACGGGCGTTCTCGCGAGCTGTGGCGATACGGGCACTAGCTGGGACGGCTACGGTTACTACGGCGATCCTTACACTGGCTCGGGCCTTTCCTTGAATAGCATCAGTGCCTACGATACCAACTGGCACCTGAGCAGCAGCGTTCAGGATCAGAGTGGGCGGACCATTCCTGCCGGAACTGCCGTGATCTGTGACAACGCCACGACGGTGACCACTTTTGACATCAACTGGAGCGGTTACATGCGCCAGGTCGGTCTGCAATTGAAGGGCCTGAATACCGGCAATTACAAGGACGCTGGTATCTTTAACGTGAATTCTGCTGCCGGTTCCACCTCGGCCCAGATTAGCATCCGCAGCGGCCTTGCTCCGCTCAATGTCGCGCCTCAGAGTATTACAGTCAATCCGGTGAACGTGACTCCCAACGTGAGGGTCAAGGGGTATACCTATGTGGCCGCTCAGGGCACCGATTCGGCTGGACGTTACAGCAATGTGGTGACCAGCGGTTACTCTATTCCTGTCCTGAACTGTCAGTAAGCGTAAGTTTGAAGTAAAAAAGCCTAGCCACTCAGAGCTAGGCTTTTTATTTGGTACGTCAGTTACTCGATTACAGTTTCAACTTTAATTTCAGCATTGAGGCTGGCGGCTACTGAACAGTATTTCTCGTGGCTCAGGTGGGCGGCCTTCTCCAGAGCTTCGGCGGCAATACCTTCCCCGCTGGCAATATGGCGCACCGTGATCTGGGTGTAACGCTTGGGGTCGGTCTCAGCCCGCTCGCCCACGACCTCTATACGGTAGCTGCTCAGGGGAGTGCGGCGTTTTTTCATGATCTCGACCACGTCGTAAGCGGTGCAGGTCGCCAGCGCCCCCAGCAGGGCCTCCATGGGCGAAACCCCGATCTTGGTCGGGCTGTTGTCGATCAGCAGGTGCTGGCCGTTTTCATTGACGCCTACGTAGCGCTGTTCGCCGAGCCAGGTGACGTTCATCGTCTTTTTCATGCTGCTCAGGCTAGCGCACACGCCGCCGCCGTCACAGCGGCCCGGCACCTTTCCCTGCTACCCTGACTGGGGCAAATCGCTGCTTTGACTGACTCTGTTTATCTAGACAATATCAGTCGAAAGTTTTTTAAGGCGCTAACCTATCAAACGTAAGGAGTTAATATGTCTGCCATTAAATTTGAAAACCCTGATACCGGAGCCACCATCGAACTGAACAACCCTGAACTGGGAGAACTCGTCATTGACGACGAAACTGGCGTCGAGTACGAAGTGGTCAGCGTCGATCCCCCGCGTCTGGCGGCGGCCCCGCAGGAAGCGGAGGACTGGGGCGAGTAAGCCCTTTAGGGCGGTGCGGGGGCAAGGAGTGCCGCCTCTGCGCCGCTTTTCAGGTTTACCCCGGAATTGCTATGGCTGAACTGGCTGTGATTTATGACCGCATTCGCCCCGACGAGAAGATGCTCTTCGAGGCGCTCGACGAGCTGGGTGTGCCGTATGACAAGGTCTACGCGCCCCAGCTCAAAATTACTTTTGATGAAACCGGCGCGGCGCAGGTGCCCTGGAAGGTCGCCATCGAGCGCTGCGTCAGTCAGTCGCGTGGGCACGCCGTGACCCGTGCGCTTGAGGCTTTCGGCGTGCAGGTCATCAACCCCAGCCACGTGATCGAACTGTGCGGCGACAAGCTGGCGACCAACTCCCGCCTGCACGCGGCTGGCCTGCCGACTCCGCGGACGGGCGTGGCATTCGACGGCGAAGCGGCCCTCGAACTGATCGAGCAGATGGGCTACCCGGTGGTGCTCAAGCCCACGGTGGGGTCGTGGGGCCGCATGGTCAGCAAATTGAATGACCGTGACGCCGCCGAGGCCGTGATCGAGCACAAGGAAGTGCTGGGCGGGCCGCTGCACGGTGTATTTTACGTGCAGGAGCTGGTCGAGAAACCAGACCGCGACATCCGTGCTTTTGTGGTCGGCGGCAAATGTATCGGGGCCATCTACCGCACGTCCGAACACTGGATCACCAACACGGCGCGCGGGGCCAAGGCCAGCCGGTGCGAGGTGACGCCCGAAGTGGCCGACCTCGCCCAGCGTGCCGCCGCCGCGGTGGACGGGCAGATTGTCGCCATCGATCTGGTCGAGGACCCCAAACGCCAGAACGAGTGGGGCGGTCTGGTCGTCATCGAGATCAATCACACCATGGAATTCAAGAACTCGGTCAGCACCACGGGGGTCAACATTCCCAGGCTGATGGGCGAGTACGCGATTGGCCTGCTGAGCAAAGCTAAAGCCTGAAGCGTAGTTCGGTAAGTGGGCCGCTCCCAGTTGGTGAGCGGCCCGCTTTTTACGTTGTCGTTTCTTCCAGTCGCAGCACGTCCCCGAACGGAAAGCCCTCGTCTTCCAGTCCACCGGGCGGCACGACCCACAGCGTCGCCACGCGCGGCACTTCCTCGGGAAAGTCGCCGTAGCCGTCGGTCAGGTAGATGAGCACGTCCGGTTCGTGTTCTTCGATCAACTGAAAAATAGGCCGGAAATCGGTGCCGCCGCCGCCCTGCGGTTCGGGAATGGCGTCGCCGGGCCGCAGCTCGAAGGGGCCATACGCCTCGGTGTCGGCGTAGTACAGCATGGCCTTGACGTGTGGGTAAGCTCCCAGCACGCCCTGCACCTCACCGACCAGCGCCCGCACCGCGTCGTCGTCCACGCTGCCCGAAGTGTCTACCGCCACCAGCGCCCGGAGCGATTCGTCGTCCAGGGCTTCGAGGTACAGCCCCCGGCCCACGAAGCGGCGGTCGAAGCCGCCGAAGTCCACCGGAGTCCTGGCCAGAAAGCGCCACAGCTGCGCTCGCCAGTCGAGCCGCGCCGGGGCCAGCCGCTGCAATTCACGGTGCATGCCCAGCGGATCGTGGCCGTGCTCGCCGCTCATGGCCTCTACGCTGCGGGCCTGGGCCATCGCCTGCTGCCACTGCCGGGCGGCCTGCTTGCCCGGCTTGCCCCCCTTCGAGGGCGCGTCGCTGGGCGGGCCTTCCAGCAGATCGTCGCTGGCGTCGTCGCCTTCATTACCGTCGGCCTGTCCGTCGATGGCCGTATACACTTCCTCGACGCTGAGGCGTTCCAGATGCTCGTCGCGTTGAAAACTCGGTGGCGTGGGCAAGCCTGCCGAGGCCACCATGCCGTTCACGATCAGGTCGGCGGCCTTATTCCAGCGTTTTTTCTCGCGGGGGCCGCGCCGCTCGACGTGCGAAAGGGCCGCGTGCAGCACCTCGTGCAGCAGCAGACTGTCGAGCACTTCCGGGGCCAGGCTGGCCGCCATTTCGGGATGCACATACACCCGTTCACCGTCGGTTCCCGCCCCGACCACTTCGCGCGACGGTACAAATTCGGCGTGGAGCAACAGGGTCGCGAAGAAGGCCGATTTGCCCCGCAGTCGCAGCCGCGCCCCCGAGATCATGTGCTGGAATTCGGGAGTGGGGGTTATCGGCACGGACATGCGGCCTCCGCCGGATTATGTTGCGCGTCAGACCTGTGACGTGTGGCCCGTGGCCTGGAGCGGTCCTGGCTGATAGCTCTGGCCTCCGCCTGGTTTTTTCCACACGCCACACGCCACACGCCACACGCCATCAGTGCCCCTCCGTCAGCGCCAGGGTGCCCTGGACCAGTTCGGCCAGCTTTGGGTCGCGGCCCAGCAGCCCCACCAGTTCGCCCAGCTGCCCGATGGCCTGGAACTTGCTGACCAGCGTGGCGACGTACAGCTGGAGCCATTCCGGCCCAGCGGCGCTGCCGAGCCACTGGAAGGCGTGATAAGCCTCGTCGGCGTTGGCGGCGCGGGCGGCCAGACCGACCACGGCGGCGTAGCGCACACTGGGTTCCTCGGGCAGCTTGAGGTCAGTGCCGTGTCCGCTCAGCACCTCGCCCAGGTCGGGCAACTGCTCGAACAGCCGCACGAACGCGCTGAATTCCGCCCCAGCCGCCTCGCCGATGGCCGGAGACACGTCCAGCCCGGCGCGGTGCAGCTGCGAGGCCATTTCCCAGGCACGCGGGCTGGGCCAGGCGGGCTGCGCCGGGTCGAGACGGTGCAGCAACTCGGGCCGGAAGGTCAGGAAGGCGATTACGTGTTCGTGCAGCCCGCGCCCCAGGGCGTAGCTGCGCCAGCTGTCGAAGTCCGGGCGCACGCTTAGGTGCAGAAAGCGGTTCGCCAGCGGCGCGGGCATGTCGAACACACTGGCGCGGTCCTCCTTGCGGTTTCCGGCGGCCCACACGAACCAGCCGTCTGGCAGCTCATAACTGCCCACCTTGCGGTCCAGGATCAATTGCTGTGCCATGCCCTGCATGGTGGGCGGGGCCATGTTCACCTCGTCTAGAAACAGGATGCCCTGACCACTGCGCGGCAAGAATTCTGGCGGATACCAGCGGCTCACTCCGCTGCCCTGCCCGTCGGCCTCGGGCACGGGTAGGCCGCGCAGGTCGGTGGGAGCCAGCTGCGAGAGTCGGACATCCACGAAAGCCAGGTTGTGCGCCCGGGCGATCTGAGCGACCACACTGCTTTTGCCGACGCCGGGCGGCCCCCAGATCATCGTGGCGATTTTAAGCTCACCGCGTACCAGGGCCGAAAGATAGGTTTCCAGTTCATTGGGGGTCAGGCTCACAGGGCACTCCTTTAGAGTTTCGGGTACTCATATCAAACAAACAGGGTATTCAAATCAAACAAAGAGGACAGGCCCCCAGCACTATGGAGACCTGTCCTCCCTTCAGCCCGGGCAGTTTACAGTTTGCGGTCCGAGTCTTTCTGGTTCTTATCGCCCATGTTGCCCGTAATGCGCTTGAGTTCGGCAGACCAGTCCACCGGCTTTTCGGTGCTGTTCGCGGCGGCATTCTGCACCTGTCCAGCTGCGTTTGCGGCTGCTTCTTTGGTCTTGTCGGCGGCCTGCGCGGCCTGATTCTGCGCGGTCTGGGCCACGTCCTTGGCCTTGTCAGCTACGTTACCCGCGGCGTCTTTGGCTTTGTCAGCCACATTCGCAGCAGCATCCTTGGCGGTATCGGCGGCGTTTTGCACAGCGGGCTTGGCAGCGGCGGCCGCGTCCTTCGCTTTATCGGCGACGTCACTGGCGGCGTCTTTGGCCGTATCTGCGGCGTTCTGTACGGCAGGTTTCACAGCGGCAGCCGCGTCTTTAGCCTTGTCGGCCACGTTGGCGGCGGCGTCTTTGGCGGTATCGGCGGCGTTTTGCACAGCGGGCTTGACGGCGGCGGCAGCATCTTTGGCTTTGTCGGCCACTGCGGCAGCACCACTCAGGGCGGCGTCTTTCACGTCACCGGCTTTATCGGCAATGGTGCTTCCAGCCGTGCTGGCGGCGTCCTTGGTCTTTTCCCAGCCTTTGGTGACACTCTGGGTGACGTCATCGACCGAGTCCTTGAGGCCCAGTTCGGCCAGTTTGGCGTCAAGCGCCTTGCGGTTCTGCTCACGGCTGAAGTAGTACGCGCCCGCACCGATCAGGGCACCCAGCAGCAGCAGACGTTTGACGGGAAAGTTACGCTCATCGCTATCGTTGTCGAACATGAGTGCAGGCTAGTGCACCCTTCTCATGAACAGATGAGGACAGCTTATGCCTGGGTTCACACCACTGGTGGCCCCCCGGTGTTTCCCTGGGTGTCCTTACCCGCTGCCTACTTATTCACGTTGACCGGCGTACCGCACTTCCCCCGACCCACACGGTTTCGTCGGGCTGGCCGTACTGCGCAGTCAGCCGTGACGGTCTGCCCGGCTGACGCTGAGCACCCCGGATCAGGTTGCTGTCCGGGGCCAGCCGCCCGCGCTGGGCCAGCACTCCGGTCAGGCAGGCGAACATGTTGCTGCTGGCGGCGTCTTCCAGAAAACCCTTGAGCGGCCCGAACGCCCGGAAACATACGTCGGCGCGGCCCTGGTCGGCGGGGAGCGGCGCGGTGGTGTACAGGATCAGTCCGGTCGTACCGGTGGCCCGGCCCAGTTCGCTGATGGCCCCGGCGTCCGGCGTGAACTGTTCCAGCGCCTCCAGACCGGGCACCTCGATCAGCAGGTTTGGGCGTCCAGTGCCCGCAATATGGGCGGGGCCAGGGTCTGGGAGCTGCAGTGGCCGGTTCGGAAGTCGGGTGGGCTGCACACTGACCACGCCCTGTCCGAGCAACCACTCGCCGCCGCAGAGCTGGGCCGGGGTGGCCGGGTGGCCGCTGAAGACCTCGGTCACGTCGAGCAGGTGCTTTTGCCTATGCGTCAGCGCCGCCACGCTGGCCGAGTCGCTTTCCCCTTTCTCGCGGGTGGGGGTAAAGACCCGTAAACGGAGTCCGGTCAGGTCCGCGCTTTCGATAAATACACTCAGGGGTGTTCCCGCCGCCGCAGCCGCTGCCTGAAGGTCTCCGGCGGCGCTCCCGAAAACGGCGACCGGTTTGCCGCCAGAGCCATGCCTTCCCTGAAAAACGTCGTAAATGGCCTCTGGTCGTGGGTCCGTCATGGCTCCTATTCGATCACGCTGGGCCGCCCTTTGCCACGCGGCTGCTCAGGCAAGGCGCTAATCTGCCTCGGCCCCGGCGCTCATTTCAAGCATGTTGCGCTCGTAACCCTGCACCATCATGCGGCGCACGGTGTTGTGGACCGGAGCCAGAAAGCCCAGCGTAGCCAGCGCGATGGTCTGCTCGGAAGTGCAGGTGAAGACCACCTGGCCCCCCGGCTGCCACTCGACCAGAAAAGTTTCGCGCGACCGCAGGACCTGTCCGCGCAGACTGCCCAGCGTAAACCCCCACAGGCGCGGCGCCTCGTGCTGCTCGGTGACGCGGCAGCCGACCAGCAGGGTCAGCGGGCCAATCCGCTGCTCAATCAGCACATTGCGGTTCAGGACCGGTGGCCCTGCACTGTGCAGTTGCAGGTTGTTCTGGCGGTGCGTGCGCCACGCCCACAGCGCCGACTGCGCCCTGAGAAAACACGCCTCGCCTTCGCCCAGTACGGTGCTTTTGCTGATGCGGTGGGCCGGTTCGTCCGCCAGAATATCCAGCGGCAGCTCGGCCAGGGCGTGCAGGGTCACGCGGATGGTGGCCCCGTCCACTGGACCACGGACCAGTTGGCGGGGTTCGGTCTGCTCCAGCTCAGTTTCCAGATCGACCAGGGTGCGGCCAGTCAGGGTCCGGTGGCGTCCGAGCACATTCCCCGAGGTGGTCACTTCCGGCTGGAAGCCCACCGCCGAGACTTCGAGGTCGGCGGGCAGGGCGTCGTAAAGCGCCTGAATCAGGGCGTCGACTACCGATTCGTCCAGGGTGGCCTGAAAGGGCCTGGAGTCCTCGGGAACCTCGAAGTCCTCTGGCGTGGTCGTGCTTGTTGTCTCCGGCGGGGCCGCCTCCGCGTGTTCAGGGCCTGCATGTTCAGACTCCGTGTGTTCAGGCCTCGCTGTGATGGCCGTTTCCTGCACGGCAAATTCGGCGGTCTGACCGTTCCCGGTTCCCAGGTCCCCGGCTTCCAGTTCCAGGTCTCCCAGGTCCAGCCGGGCCGTCTGAAAGCCGTTCCAGGCGGGCAGTCCAGGCCCCAGCAGGCCCGAGGCCAGAATGGGCGGTGAGCGGTCCACCAGCGCGTGGCCCGAATCCAGCAGGTGCTGGAGCGGGGTCGAGACGACCGGGCGGCGCGGCCAGGGCAGCTCCGGCGACGGCCCGGCGACCCAGTCCGGGGCGGCACGTTTAGCCCGGCCACCTTGCTTCGGCGCGGCCTGCGTATTTTGGCCTTCTTCTCCAGTAAAAGGAGACGACATATCGCCCACGCCAGCAGTATCCCATAAAGATCTGCCCCGCTTCCGGGATTCCGCTGGGTGCCCCCATTGGACGTGTTTCCTGGTGCCATTCTTCTAATCCCCTGTAAGAGCGTGTTTATAAAGGGTCAGGGTGGTGGGATGCTTTGAGGTGTGAAACGCAAAGCTTACCCAACCAACCTGACCC
>JAGLBK010000409.1 GCA_018260275.1 Deinococcus sp. | reverse complement strand
TAGACCTCCTGCGAAAGTCATTTTGGAAGTCCTAGCGTGTGGTTATAGAGTGCGGCAATCAAGTTAAATCGGAGTTGAAAACGCCGTCTACGATGACGATAAACATCTTTGAGGATGTGAAAGACCTTCAAAAAGCGAATAACGTGCTCTATTGGGATGCGTTCACGAGCTAAGACTCGATTCGCAGCTTTCTCTTCAGGGGTCAATGGGTGAAGCTTACTGGCCTTTTTTGGCGTCTGAGCGAGGGAATGAAGTTTCCGAATCCCTTGATATCCCGCATCAGCTTTCACCACCGTTTCAGGATGAATATGTGTCCTGGATTGCTTGAAGAGGGAAAAGTCATGGGTTGCACCGCGTCCAGTCGCGGTGCAGAAGATTTCCAAGGAAACAGCATGCACAAGTAATTGCGTCTTCATCGTGTGGCGCTTTTTCTTGCCGCTATACCACTGTTTCTGTTTTTTTTGGGCGCTCACAAGGACTTTCGGTCACATCGACCAAAACGGCTGTCCAGACCCAGGCATCGTCTTTGACAGCCTTCTTGCCTGGTAAGGTGAACTTTTCACTGACTAGGAGCGTGTC
>JAGLBK010000408.1 GCA_018260275.1 Deinococcus sp. | reverse complement strand
GCTCAGGAAACGCCGGAGTGCCCCCCTGGGCACAGCTACTGGTGCGTTCTCATGATTTTTATCAGGCCGTTAGCCGTAGGATGTTGCTATGAAACTTACAATCAACAGCAATATTCTTCGGCCCACTTTAATGCTGATGTTAAGTAGTTCACTATGCACGGCAAGTGCTCTTGGCTCGACCACCTTTGTGGGTAAAGACGATTGGCTTTTCTACGTTGCTGATGGTTACAACGTGAGCGCAAGCAACTCTACTGAAGGCATTGTTGAAGCCGCCAAAGCTATTGAGCAGACAGGAACGCATGTTGTGGTCGCTATCGTGCCTCTCAAAATGCGAATTTTCGCGGACAAGTTGCCTGACGCTTTGCAGCTCACTCCGCAAGCGCAAAACCAGTATCAGACGGTCCTCGCACGTCTTAAAAAGGCTGGAGTAGACACGGTAGACCTGAACAGCCCTTTCCTGAAGTACAGAACGAAGCCCGGCTCTGTGCCCGCACAGAATGTCTTTTTTACGAACGACACCCACTGGACGCCATACGGCTCACTGGTAGCCGCTCAGGCCATTGCTGACCATCTCAAAGGCTCAGCC
>JAGLBK010000407.1 GCA_018260275.1 Deinococcus sp. | reverse complement strand
CTCCCCTTGCTTCGCAAGGCCCTCCCCCGCAAGGGGAGAGGGTCAGAAAAGCAACATCTTTACGCAAAATGCTGTAAGGACATGCAGGCGAGGCTAAAGAGTTAACCCAGTTTCCGGCCTCTCCCGAAATGCTTTAACCTAGCGCCTTAACACGGCGCCTTAACACAGAGGCTTGGACTGCCGCAGAGTTTCCTCATAGGCCGCCAGATAGCGCGGCACGATCAGGCTGGGGTGAAAGCGGGTGATCGCGGCTTGCCGGGCCGCCTGCCCCATCCGCAGATAAACGTCGCGGTCCCGCAGAATCCTGAGCGCCTTGTCGGCCATGTCGTCCACGTCGGCCACGTCGCTCATAAAGCCCGTGACGCCCTGCTCGACCACCTCGGGAATGCCGCCCGCATTGGAAGCCACCACCGGCACCTCACAGCTCATGGCCTCCAGCGCGGCCAGTCCGAAACTTTCATTGCTGCTGGGGAGCAAAAACAGGTCGCTGATGCCCAGCACCGTCTGCACATCCGGAAACGACCCCAGAAACTGTGTGCGCCCGATGACGCCCAGTTCCCGCGCCAGTTCGAAGGCCCTGGCCCGCTCGGGGCCGTCTC
>JAGLBK010000406.1 GCA_018260275.1 Deinococcus sp. | reverse complement strand
GTCAATCAAGAGTGATTAAAATTGTTACACTCAAATTTATCAAAAAATTTATTTTCCAAGAGAAGTAATAATAATAAAAGGTTTTGTTTTAGAACAATGAATACAGGAGGCGTCGAAACAAAGAATTATACGCCCCAATTCCAAAACTGTCGGATTTCATTCGCAAAGAAGATTTTTGTCTTTGCCTTTTATAGACAAATAACGCGAATGAAGTGGAAAGCAATATTAGTGTCTCGAAACAAAGGTTTTGTAAAGACATTGGTAGTGTCTTCGGACCGATCACTGAAACAGCCAACAGCTGAATAAATTGGCCAAATCTACCAGGATCAGTTCCTCTGGTTTCCACGAGCCAATCTCGGAAGGAAACATATCATCCAACGCAACACATGTCGTTCAACTACTTCACAACACGGCGCCACGGCACCCAGTATTGGGTTTGCGCGGACGCTGGTGGCTTCCTCGGGCTGCACATCGTCTGATTTAGCGCGATTTTCCACAACCAAACGGAAAAATGGTTGAGAACGGATCGTCCGTTCAACGCGGATCTTCAACGCGGCAGAGTCATAACACAAAAGCATAACTTGGAACGAGCGATTTGAGAAC
>JAGLBK010000405.1 GCA_018260275.1 Deinococcus sp. | reverse complement strand
CTGAGAACCATCTGGCCCAAGATTCGTTACCGCCAGCTCCCGGCCAAGCTTCTTGGCCTGAACACCGATGCGACATCGTAACTGCTCAGCAGGGGGACTTGCGAAGCGGAAAGGGGTAGAGTAGGGACATTACGCAAAAGATCTGTCCCAACTGCGAACGACTTGCTGCCGAGGTGACTCGCCTCCAGGCGGAAGTTGCCGCATTGCAAGCCGAGCTGCGGGCTATCAAAACCCTTTTCGGTCTGGATAGCAGCAACTCCAATCAACCACCGAGCAAAGACCCGCCCTGGAAGCCCAAAAGCGAGCGCCAGAAGAGCGTTCGCTCTTCTGGCGGACAAAAGGGACACCCAGGGAAAACGCTGAAATTCAGTGACCAGCCCGATGAAGTCCAAATGCTCCCCCTCACCGGGGCCTGCTCTTGTGGAACCTCCTGGGACGAGGTGGATGTCACCGATCATCTCGCTCGACAGGTTCACGACCTGCCGGAACTCCGCCTCCACGTCAAGGAGTATCGCGCGCACGTCAAGGTCTGTCACACGTGTCGCCACCGCCAACAGGCGCCATTCCCTCGAGATGTTGCGGGTCAGGTGCAGTACGGCCCCC
>JAGLBK010000404.1 GCA_018260275.1 Deinococcus sp. | reverse complement strand
AAAGGGGCTTTGTAACCCTGTGGCCTTTGCGCTGGCCCGCGCCCTGACGCTGGAAGACCTGCCCCTAAGTGTGCGCTTTGGTCTGTCTTCCTTCCTTCGCCGCTTTGAGCCTTCGCCCGCAGACCTGACCGAAGGGGCCAAAAAAGCGCACTTAATGGGCCTTATGTGTGCGGGCAAATTGACCCCGCAGGGCGTGCGAGCCGCAGTTTATGCCCTGTCCGAAGACCTAACCCCCCCCCTCTATCAGATAAGCCCCGCAGTGGGCAAAGGTAAAACATGGAAGAAGTGAAGAAGACGGCGAAGAAAAGAAGGCGTAAAGCTGGAAGTCTGGAAGAGGCGCGGCGCTTACTTTGGCGGGCCTTAGAGCGTGCGGGCGAACTGCTAGAAGTGGAAGACCCCGAAACGGGCCAGCCTGACAACCTTCTGGCACTCAAGGCCATACACGCTATTAGTCAGGGCGCGGGCGCTTATGCGAAGGTGTGCGAAGTGGCAGACTTAGCGGCCCGTATTGAGGCCATAGAAGCCGCGCAGGACATAAACCCCGAAGACAGCGGCCCACGTCTGGCACGGGTGGGCGCATGACGCGGCGCACTCTTCGGGCAAG
>JAGLBK010000403.1 GCA_018260275.1 Deinococcus sp. | reverse complement strand
CCAGAACCGCGCCGGGCCCGCCCTGCTCGGCGCGCCCGCCCCGCTGCCCGAGGTGACCGCCGCCAAGGCGCGCGCGGCCCTGGCGACCGGGAGCACCCTGATCGACACCCGCTCCCGCGCCGACTACCAGGCGGCCGCGCCCGCTGGCAGCGTCAACATCCCGGATGGCAACACGCTGGAAACCTGGGCCGGGTGGCTGCTGCGCCCCGAGCGTCCCTACCTGCTGACCGCCCGGAGCGCCGAACACGCCGAGACGCTGCGGCGCCGCCTGTGGATGGTCGGCCTGGACAGCGTCACGGGCTTCATCCGGAACGTGCAAGGTCTGCCTGGTACCGACGCCCGGCCCTTCCCGGCCAGCGAACTGGACCGGCACGGCGGCGCGCTGATCCTCGACGTACGCGGCGCAACCGAGCACGCAGCGGGCGCGATTCCCGGCAGCCGGCAATTGCACGCCGGACGCCTGCCCTGGAGTCTGGACAGCCTGCCCCGCGACCGGGGGATCGTCGTGCATTGCCAGGGCGGAGCCCGCAGCGCCGCTGCTGCCAGCTTCCTGCGGACACAGGGGCTCAATGTCACTGAACTCGCCGGAGGCTACGAGGCGTGGCAG
>JAGLBK010000402.1 GCA_018260275.1 Deinococcus sp. | reverse complement strand
GTAGAATTACAAACAATGATTCAAATCATAACTCTCCATTTCTTCTTGTTGCTTTTTGAGATGTGATGTTGCTTGGATGATATGTTTTTCCTCCGTGATCGGCCCCGCGGGTGAAGCAAGTGAAGGAAAACATTACCGGCGTCGGCGAAACATTGTCAAAAAACATGGGACGTGGTCTTCTTCGTCGTCGTCGTCGTCGTCGTTTCTCAACGCATCAGGATCGAACCGGAAGTGTTTCGAATAGAACACTGGTAGTGTCGTCGGAGTGATCATCTAACAGGGTAACAGAGGAACACGTTACCCAAATCTACTAGGATCAGTTCCGGTTTCCACGAGCCAATCTTGGAAGGAAACATCATCAACCAACACCTATCGTTCAAACTACTTCAACACGGCGTCATAGCTCAAAAAACAACGAAAAGAAATGGAATTCGTTCTATAAAATTGAAAAAGATTCCTAGTTCCTGGGAATAAGCCAAACAGATTTCGAAAAGCAGAACTAAGACATGGAACCTTGTCAATTCATCGAAAAATCAATTAAATAAATGTTAATAAACATGTGAAGCTTTTTATTATGTAATATTCATCTTACTACTAGCATCTTACTCTAG
>JAGLBK010000401.1 GCA_018260275.1 Deinococcus sp. | reverse complement strand
TATTCCACCTCTCAAGTGTAGTAGCTGAAAGCTGACCGTCTAAAGACGGTGGCTTCAACCTTGCGCTCAGAAAGTGAGAATGTTGCGGGCCGCGTTTTCATCGCGGTCTGCCACATCTCCACGGAAGCCATATGTTGTTCCTTTCCATGCCGTCATTAAGTTGTTCTCGCCCGTCAAACTGCTGGATGAAGCTCGGGCTGAAATTGTCCTAAACGGTGAGAAGGTTGTGTTACCAATTGCCTCGTCACAGCGAGAACAGATAAAAAACCAGTTGCTAGAACCTGAGCAAATCTACTTAGCGCGTCTCTGGTTCAGGACAACAGAAGGCATAGTGACCAATGTCGAACTAGCTGGTTTTAACCTTCCCAGAGAGGGCCAAGCCAAAGACACTATGAACGATAAACCCCTTTTTCAGATAGCCGGACGTATTGAGGTTATCAACAAGGAAGAAGGCTCTATTACGCTCAAAATCGAACCTAACCCGACAGGGGATTTACAGGAGGCCTTCTCAGCAGAGGCTTGGGCTGCGCTGGAATTGCTTGAAAACCTCGAGTGCTAGGGGATACCTGACGGCACAAGAAAGCGGAAGCTTGAGGTATGCCTACCAAATTG
>JAGLBK010000400.1 GCA_018260275.1 Deinococcus sp. | reverse complement strand
GCTCACACGGGGAAAACTCCTCCCCGTCAATAGCCGCCAACAGGTCGGCCGGAACATCCCCGCTCACACGGGGAAAACACAGTCACGGTCCTGAGCGGCAAGCAGTTGACCGGAACATCCCCGCTCACACGGGGAAAACCAGGAAATGTTCGAGGGCGCTCTCGGCCTGGGCGGAACATCCCCGCTCACACGGGGAAAACCTCAGCTTCACGTCGGGCATTCCGGCACAGGTCGGAACATCCCCGCTCACACGGGGAAAACGTCGATGCCCTGAACAACGTGACTGGCGTCGGCCGGAACATCCCCGCTCACACGGGGAAAACGGTCACTCTGAAACCGACCTGCCCCGCCAACGCGGAACATCCCCGCTCACACGGGGAAAACCCGGGCCACCATCGCCTCGACCCGACCACCTGCGGAACATCCCCGCTCACACGGGGAAAACCGATTTGCCGCCGTCAAATGGTTGCCGAGCAACGGAACATCCCCGCTCACACGGGGAAAACCTCCTGTAACCACGCCCTCAGGCGCTCCCCAGCGGAACATCCCCGCTCACACGGGGAAAACCTCGATGCGGAGTTTGGCGGTGACATCGTCATTGGAACATCCCCGCTCACTCG
>JAGLBK010000003.1 GCA_018260275.1 Deinococcus sp. | reverse complement strand
GTGGTGCGCGACATGCTGCAAAACCACCTGATGCAGCTGTTTGCCCTGACCGCCATGGAAGCGCCCGCTGCCTTCGACGCCGACGCCATTCGCGACGAAAAGGTCAAGGTGCTGCGGGCGGTCAAGGCCATTCCCAAAAGTCGCGTGAAGGAAGTCGCTGTGCGCGGGCAGTATGGTGCGGGAACGATGGACGGCGAGAAGGTGCCGGGCTACCGCGAGGAACCCAACGTCAACCCCAAGAGCAGCACGCCGACCTACGTGGCCATCAAGCTGGAAATCGATAACTGGCGCTGGCAGGGCGTGCCGTTTTTCCTGCGTACCGGTAAACGCCTGCCCAAAAAAGTCACCGAAATTGCCGTGGTGTTCAAGCGCCCGCCGCTGGGCATTTTTCCGGGCGGCCTGGAACGCAACGTGTTGGCCTTCCGCATTCAGCCCGACGAGGGCGTGAGCCTCAAGTTTTCCAGCAAGACGCCGGGGCAGGAGATGGTGCTGCGCGAGGTGGTCATGGATTTCCGCTACGACGCTTTCGGCGCGCAACTGGAAAGCCCCTACAGCCGCCTGCTGCTCGACGCCATGCTCGGTGACGCTACCCTGTTCCCGCGCGAAGACGAGGTAGACCACGCGTGGCAAATCGTGAGCGGGATTCTGGAAGCCTGGGATGGCGTGGCCGCGCCCGAATTCCCCAACTACACCTCGGGCACCTGGGGGCCGGACGCAGCAGATGACCTGATGGGCGCGGAGCGCCGCTGGAGACGGTTGTGATGGGCGCAGTGTGCCGGGAGCGCATGACGGATGATGGAACAGGGAAAAAAATCCATCACCTTTCACCCGGAGCGCAGCGAGCAGCAGAGAGACGGGTTCCGGGCGTGGCGTGGGCAACACAACAGACGGAAGCTGTATCACCCGTCATTCATCACCCAGGCCGGAGGCCGACGTGTTAGGCCCCCTCGACACCACCGTCCGCAAGGCCCAGGCCACCCTGGACCAACTGTGGGCACAGACGAGCGTGGAAACCCGCGCCTACACTGGCAATATTGTGGCGCTGACCACACGGGCGCACCTGCAACGAATCGAGGAAGCGCTGGCGGGCTTAGAGGGCCGCTACGCCGGGCGGCAAATCATCGGCGTGATGGACGGCACCGATGACCTGAAGGTTCATGCCTCGCTGGTCGAGCAGCCGGGCGGGCTGTATATCGAGCGTTTGGTGGTGGGGGCCAACCCCGAGCAGCTCCAGGGCGCGATTTTGCCGCTGCTGCGCCCGGCCACCGTCAACCATGTGTGGTGGGGGGCCGATAGCCAGCCTACCGGCACGCTGCTGGCTGAACTGACCGAGGTGGCCGACCAGATTATCTGCGACAGCCTGACGCTGGACATTCCGCCGTCGCGCCATTACGCGCTGGCCGACCTGGGCTGGAGCCGTAGCGCGGGCTGGCGTGAAGCCCTGGCGCAGATTTTTGACAGCCCCGACGCGGCCCGTGAACTGCCCAAGGTAGACCGCCTGAGTGTGCAGTATTCGGGCGACAATGCCCTGCCAGCCTGGCTGTTTGCCGGGTTCGTGGCGAGTACGCTGGGCTGGCCGGACCTGAAAAACGTAAGCGTCACGGTGGGCCACTGCCAGCGCGGGCGCGGCGACCTGTGCGGCGTGGAACTCAGCGGCGGCGGCGTAAGGTTTGCGCTGAAAGCCACGACCGGTGATAACGTGCGGGCCGAAGCCAGCTTTGGCGAAACGCAGCGCCACATGGATATCAACGTGCAGCCCATGAATCTGGCGCAGGGACTGGCCCGCGTGATGGCCCGGCCCGAACGCGCCGAGATCTTCGAGCAGGCCTGGGAAATGGCGCGTCAGTCGATGTAAATTTCGGTCGAACCAAGCCACTAGCCGTTGCGGGAGGACTTCTATAGGGGGCCTCCTGCGACCATTCACGCGCTCACAGAGTAGCTATGCTAAGCAAACTTGTGTTGCCTGGAGGTTT
This sequence comes from Deinococcus sp., assembly GCA_018260275.1. Lineage (GTDB taxonomy): Bacteria > Deinococcota > Deinococci > Deinococcales > Deinococcaceae > Deinococcus. Next base: position 35,622 of record JAGLBK010000003.1, on the reverse strand, counting down.
CATGCGTTCCACACTGACTTTTGCCCTGAGTGCCCTGCTTCTCACCAACCCCCTCGCCTATGCCCAGACGGTGACTCGGGCGGCGGCCACAGTCCCGGCCCCCGCTAAAGCTCCGGCCAAAGCCCCCGTGGCCCTACCCCCTGGCGTGACCTTCGTTACTGAGGTGGAAGGCATCCGCGAATATCGCCTGCCCAACGGCCTGCAAGTGCTGCTGTTTCCTGACCGGTCCGCGACCACCTTTACGCTCAACGTGACCTATCTGGTCGGCAGCCGCATGGAAAGCTACGGCGAAACAGGCATGGCGCACCTGCTCGAGCACATGCTGTTCAAGGGCACGCCCACCAGCGGTAACATTCTGGAGGCGCTTGGCAAGCGCGGGGCCAGCTTTAACGGCGCGACCAGCGAGGACAGCACCAACTACTTCGAGACCATGACCAATACGGGTGACAACCTCGCCTGGGCGCTGAAGATGGAAGCCGACCGCATGACCCACTCTAAAATTGCGGCGAGTGACCTTAAAACCGAGATGACGGTGGTGCGTAACGAGTTCGAGTCGGGCGAGAACAACCCCTTTAGCCTGCTGTACAAGCAGGTGCGCTCGGTGGCCTTCGACTGGCACAACTACGGCAACACCGCCATCGGCAACCGTAGCGACGTGGAAAATGTGCCGATTGCCAACCTGCAAGCCTTCTACAAGCTGTATTACCAGCCCGACAACGCGGCCCTGACGCTAGCCGGAAACTTCGACGAGGCGGCGGCACTGAAGCTTATTGCCAGCGACTTTGCCGGAATGCCGCGCCCCACGCGCACCCTGCCCGCCCAGTACACCACCGAAAACCCGCAGGACGGCGAACGCAGCGTAACCGTGCGGCGCGTGGGCGATCAGCAGATTGTGCTGGCGGCGTACCACATGCCCAGCGTGCGGCACCCGGACATGCCCGCGCTGATGGTGCTCGACGAGATTCTCTCTGACGAACCCTCCGGGCGGCTGTACAAGGCGCTGGTGCAGACCAAACAGGCCACCGCCACCGGCAGCGTGACCAATCCGGCCTCTGACCCCGGCCTGCTGATGTACGTCGCCATGCTGGGCAAGAGCGACCCGGTAGCCCCGGCCCAGGCGACGCTGCTCAGAACCATCGAGGACGCCAGCAAGGCTAAATTCACCGACGAGGATGTGAGCCGCGTGCGAACCCGCGTGATCTCGGGGTTCGATCAGCTGCTTGCCAAGCCGGAATCGGTGGGCGTGGCGCTGTCGCAGTCGATTGCGGCGGGCGACTGGCGCCTACTGTTCAAGCTGCGCGACGACCTTCAGAAGGTCACGCCCGCCGATGTGCAGCGCGTGGCCCAGACCTACCTGAACCCGACTAACCGCACCCTGGGCCTGTTCGTACCGACCGAAAAACCCAGCCGCGTGACGGTGACGGCGGCCCCCAGCGCGGCGGAAGTTCTGCGGGGCTACGTGGGCCAGGCGGCGCTGAGCGCAGGCGAAACCATCGAACCCGAGCCGCTGGTGCTGGAGGGCCGCACTACCCGCACCGAGATTGCCGGGGCGAAGGTCGCGCTGCTGCCTAAAAAGACCCGTGGAGAGCGCGTCGAGTTCACGTTGAGCCTCGACTTCGGCAACCGTGATACCGCCAAAAAGGGCCTCTACTCGGCAGACTTCATTGCCCCGCTGCTGATGCGCGGCAGCCAGGGTCTCACGCGCCAGCAACTCGCCGACCAGCTGGAAACCATGAAAACTCAGTTGAGCGTGTCGGGAGGCGCGACTGGGGCTAGCGTGCAGGTCAGCACCGACCGCGCCCACCTCGCCGCCGCGCTGAAGCTGGTGCGTAAGGTGCTACGCGAACCGACTTTTCCGCAGGCCGAATTCGACGAACTTAAAAAATCTAGCCTCGACAGCCTCGAAGCGGGGCGCAACGACCCGCAGAGCGTGGCGGGCCTGGCCCTGAGCCGCGCCTTCAGCCAGCCGGGGGCCAAACGCGGCGACCTCGGCTACGTGCCCACCCTAGACGAGAACCTCGCCGATACAAAGGCGGTCACGCTGGCGCAGGTCAAGGACTATTACGCCGGGGTCTGGGGCGCGGCGCAGGCGCAGGTGGCGGTGGTTGGTGACTTTGACCCGGCTACCGTGCGGGCGGCGCTGCCGGATATTCTCGGCGGCTTCGGCAGCGGCGTGACCTATGAGCGCGTGACCCTGCCACTAGTGAGTCCCCAGGCCCAGGACATCGTGCTGAACGTGCCCGACAAGGCCAATGCAGTGTACGTCGCCCGCCTGAACTTTCCCATGCGAGACGACCACCCCGATTATCCGGCGCTAAGTGTCGCCATGCAGGTCTTTGGCAGCGGCACCGACTCGCGCCTGTTCAACCGGGTGCGCCAGAAGGAGGGCCTAAGCTACAGCGTGGGTGGCGGCGTGGGCGTCAGCAGCCTAGACCCCAAGGCCAGTTTCAGCACTTACGCGATCTTTAACCCGCAGGTGAGCGACAAGGTGGCCGCCGCCATGCGCGGGGAATTGGCCCGCGCGGTCAAGGACGGCTTCACGGCGCAGGAAATTGACACGGCCAAGAGTGCCCTCTTGCAGGAGGCTCGCCTGGCCCGCAGCACAGACAGCGGTGTGGCGCAGGCTCTGGCCAGCCAGTTTTATCTGGGCCGTACCTACCAGTTCAGCGCCGACTTCGAGACCAAACTTAAGGCTGTCACGCCGGAAATGGCGCGGGCGTCTCTCGCCAAGTATGTCGATCCGGCCAAGCTGGTGATCGTGCGGGCGGGGACATTCAGAAAGTAAGTCCACAGCAGAAGGTAAGTCCACAGCAAAAAGACGGTGCTCTTTTGACCACCTTTTTGCCGAGTGGAACAAGTGAAAAAAAAGAGCAGGACGGAGAATGAAGGGGGCGGCGGTGTTTTTCCGACGCGCCCATCATTCGGAGAACCCCTCTAATCCGAGCAGCAGAGAAACGGGTTCCGGGCGTGGAGTTGGTCACTCGGTGCCCTGAGGGATTGTCAATGCAACAGACGGCAGTCCGTATCGGTGCTTTTCCCGGATAAACTGCGCCGGATCCGGCAGCCACTTAGCGCAGAACGATGTTGAAGTTGCCGCCGAACGAGAAGCTCAGGCTAAAATTACTCTGAGGCGCGTCGTAATAACGGCTGTCCACCGGGTACTCGTAAGAAAAGCCCACAGGCACCACGCGAATCAGGTGGCGACCAGAGCGGTTGAAGCGCAGGCGGCCCACATCATTGCGGTAGACGTTGTGCATCACCGGCACGTTATCGATGTACACGTCGACATACCGACCGTCCCAGCCGTTCCACTGATTGTAGTCGTAAGTGTCCGTAGCGGAGCCGTTGTAGTACGGATCAACCGTCACGCTGACCTGTGGTGCGGGAAAGTACTGGGGAGCGCTGTAAACCGGCGTGCGGTACACCGGCGCGGCCTGCTGCATAGGCGTAGGGCTAGTGCGGCTGTATTGGGCCAAGCAGTAGGAGGGCAAAGGAGCGTCGCCGCGTCCTATGCAGGGGTCTTGCTGGGCCGAGGCCATTCCGATAGCAGCCAGCAAAGCGGTTAAAACCATCTTCTTCATATCTTATGGTGTCACGCCTCAATGAGGCGCAGGAGAGTGCGCCATTTAGTGATTCTTGCCCTCGCCGTCAGCTTCAAATCAGTTGTCCGTCAGTTCTGGGTCGAGCTTCAGGCCCACGCCCGCACGACACGCAGGTGTTCACCGTCACCGTCCACCACCGCGACGAGTTCGCCGTTCAGGGTCACGGTGTGGCGGCCGCTGGCGGTGTGGGCGGGCCGCTTGCCCTGGCGCAGTTCGCGGGCCTGGGTTTCCGTGGCCTCGATGTGGGGAAAGTGCAGTGCGGCGAGGTCCTCGATTCCCTGGGCGCCGGGCAAATCTTCGATCTGTACGGCGTCACGCAGGCCGTAGCGGCCCACCCGCGTTCTGACCAGTCCGGCCAGATGCGCGGGAACGCCCAGTGCCGCGCCGATGTCCCGCGCCAGCGAACGCAAATAGGTGCCGCTGCCCACGCTGGCCCGCAGCAGCAGGGTCGGAAATTCGCCCAGCGGTTCGGGCAGGGTAAAGGTCAGGCCGCCCGCAGCTGCTTCCCAGGTCACGGGATTCCAGGTCTGCGGGTCAAAGGTGCGCGGCGCGGCCTGCACGCTCCGGTACACGCCCAGCAAATCCAGCGAGTGAACGGTAACGTCGCGGGCGGGCAGTTCGATCTCGCCCCCGGCGCGGGCCACGGCGTAGGCGCGTTGTCCCCCGACCTGAATGGCACTGTACTGCGGCGGAATTTGTTTCTGTGGGCCGACGAAGCCCGCCAGGGCCGTGATTATCTGCCCGGCGCTGAGTTCGGGAACGGGCGCTGCCGCGCTGATTGGCCCCTGGGCGTCCAGGGTCGGCGTGCCTGCGCCCAGGCTTACCCAGGCTAGATAATCCTTGCTGTCGTACTCCATGAACTGTACGACCTTGGTGCTCTCGTCGGTGCACAGCACCAGCACGCCGGTCGCCAGTGGGTCGAGGGTGCCGGTGTGCCCGACCCGTTTGGTACCGCGCAGCCGCCGCGCCCGGTTGACGACGTCGTGCGAGGTGAGGTTCAGCGGCTTGTCGACGGCGATCACGGGCATGTGGGCACAGTAGAGCATGGCAGGGGGCGGCTGCGGACGGTGCAGGAGACTTGTCAGAACAGGCCCGGTACACTGTGAGCTGTGATTACCTGGTTCGATGCCCTTCTCATTACCCTGCTGGCCATCGCCACGGCGCTGGGTGCCCGGCGTGGGCTGGCAGGGCTGGCCTGGGGCGTCGGCGCCTTTGTGACCGCTTTTGTCGCCAACATGCTGGGTCTGGGAATCGTTCCTGCCGGTCTTACCGCCTTGATCCTCAGTGTGGTTAGCGGCGTCGCCATCAGCCGCCTGATTCCCGAACCCAACGAGCGGCCGTGGCACCTGCTGGTCGGCGGCGTCGGCGGCCTGCTGATGGGCGGGCTGCTCATCTCGTCGCTGGCCCTCAGTTTTCCGCTGGCAGTACGCGCCACCCCCACGGGCAACCAGGCGCTCTATCCTTCCCCTGACCTGACCCCCGGCCTGCGCGACGCCGTTGCAAAGTCTGCCATTCAGAACGCTCTGCGCGGTGTGTGGACGGGCAGTGTGGCCGAGCGCACCCTGCTGATTCCCGATCAGGTCAAGAAACAGAAGTAACGGCGGTGTAGTTCGCAGCGCGGTTCAGAGGGCCGGGGTCAGCCGCACCCGCGTGTTGTGGAAGGTACTCCCGCCCCCCAGATCGGTGAGCGTTTCGGCGGTCAGCACGTTGATACTGCTGCCGTCGGGCGCATTCAGGCCCCACCACGTTCCCTCGACCACCGCCGCGCCGGGCTGGGCGGCTTCCGTTACGCGCACCTGCCTGGTGGCGCGGCCCACCTCGCTTTCGATGTGGGCATAGGCGCCTTCGCTGAGACGGTAGCGCCGGGCGTCGTCCGGGTGGACCAGCAGTTGCGGCTCCTGCCCCTCGGGCCGCGTGAGCTGTTCCAGCATTCCATACGTGCTGTTCAGAAAGTGGTGGGCGGGCGGGGTGAGCAGCCGCACCGGGTACTGGGCGTTTAGCTCGGCCCTGGCAGGCGCATAACGCGGCGCGGGCGTCAGTTGCACCTTGCCGCTGGGGGTCGGTGCGCCGTCGGCATAGGGTAAAAAGACCTCCGGCAGATTCAGGGGTACGCTGCCCTCGGCCTTCAGGCGCTCAGGCGTAATGCCGCGCAGATGTGGAGAACCGGTATCCAGCAGGTGCTCCAGCAGTTCGTCCATGCTCCAGTACACGCCCGGCTCGGTCACGCCCAGCCGCCGGGCCAGTTCCATCATGACCCAGCTGTTCGGGCGGCACTCGCCGGGGGCTTCTAGCACCGCCGGGTTGTAGCCCAGGTAATGGTGGCCGTAGCTGGTGTACACGTCGGCGTGTTCGGCAAAAGTCGTGGCGGGCAGCACGTAGTCGGCCAGTTGCGCGGTTTCGGTCATGGCCTGTTCCAGCACCACCATCAGCAGGTCGGGACGCTGCATTCCGGCCCGCACCCGGCCCGAATCGGGGGCCACGACTGCCGGGTTGGTGTTGTACACGATGAGTGCCCCTAGCCCCTTGGCGGGTTCCAGCGCCGAGGCCAGCTGGTTCATGTTGATGTGCGGCGTTCCGGGTTGAATCAGGTGTGCCCCGCCTAGCTGCGTGCGGTTAAGGTCAAACACCCCGCTAGTGCTCATGGTGCAGCCGCCGCCCTGGTAGCGCCAGTCGCCGGTCAGCGCCGGGAGCAGCGTCACGGCCCGCAGGTTGGTGCCGCCCGATTCGTGCCGGGTCATACCGTAGCCCACGCGGAAATAGGTGGGCCGCGCCGTGCCAACAGAGCGGGCGAATTCGCGCACCTGCCCGGCGCTCAGGCCAGTGACCTCGGCAGTGCGCTCGGGGTTCCATTCCTGGGCTTCCACACGCAGTTCATCTACGCCTAGGGTGGCCTGCGCGATGTACTGCTCATCCGTCCAGCCGTGGGCAAACAGCTCGTGCATGATGCCCAGCGCCAACGCCGCGTCGGTGCCGGGCCTGATTTTCAGGTGCTCGTCGGCAAAGGCGGCGGTGCGGTTGCGGTAGGGGTCTACGCACACGATCTTCGCGCCGTTTTTGCGGGCGGCGGTCAGGTGCGGCGTCAGGTGGCTGTTGGTCGAGAGGCTGTTGATGCCCCACAGCACGATGAGCCTGGCATGCTGGACGTCATGCGGCAGTACGGCGTAGCGTGCTCCGTAGCCCAGCGTCCAGGCCGCTGTCCCCGCCGCCGCACAGATGGTTTCGTCCAGTTCCGGCGTGCCCAGCGCCCGGAACAGCGCGTGGACGTGGCTGCCCTCGCGCAGGCCCATCGTTCCGGCATAGTGGTAACGCAGGATGCTCTGCGGGCCGCGCGTGTCCAGCAGCGTTTTCAGGCGGGCGGCAATGTCGTTCAGCGCCTCATCCCAGCTGACACGCTCGAATTGCGCTTTGGCGTCTGTTTTGGCCCCGACCCGGCGCAGGGGGTACAGCGGACGGTCAGGGTGGTTGGCCCGCGCCGGGTAGTGCACGGTCTTGACGCAGGCAAACCCCCGCGTCACCGGGTGGTGCGGGTCGCCCGTAACCTTCAGCATCTTTTCGTGTCCCTGTTCATCTGGCCCCAGGGTCACTTTGAGGCGGCAGGCGTCCGGGCAGTCGAGTGGACAGGTCAGCAGCACGTCGCGGGTCATGCCCGGCAGTGTACGCGCCTGCTGGCGTTTGCGCCGGGGCGGCATAAGAAAGACGCCGCAGCGTTTAGGCCACGGCGTCGATTGGTGCTCGAGATGGGACTTGAACCCACACGACTAAGTCACACGCCCCTCAAACGTGCGCGTCTACCAATTCCGCCACCCGAGCAACCGGATGTCTGAGAGGCGAAAACAATAGTAGGGACGCCGCCCGTGCTTGTCAACCCTTGTCACTTGATTTGCCGCCGCGCCGTGTTATGCTGGCGTTTGCCGCCGCGCCGGTGGGGGACTTCCCTGGCTTGCGCGAAGCGGGACTTTTAATCGAGAGAGGCTACAAACATGATCGACAAGAAACAGGTAATTACCGACAACGCCAAGGGCACCACCGATACCGGCAGCACCGCCGTACAGGTCGCGCTTCTTAGCGCCCGCATCAACAACCTGGCTGCGCACCTGGCGACCAACAAGAAAGACAAGGCGGGTCAGCGCGGCCTCCAGCTGCTCAACGGCCAGCGCCGCCGCCTGCTGAAGTACCTCGAACGTACCAACTACGACGAGTACATCGCCCTGACCGACAAACTCAAGATTCGCCGCGGCCAGCGCATCGTTCGCTAAGCCCCCGCTGCCTGTTCAGGTCGCCTGCCCAACCGGGTCGGCGGCCTTTTTTCCTGGTTTTCCTGACCTGTTTCTGGGCTGCTCCTGGGCCGCTTCTGGGCTGCCGCGCTTACAATCGGGCCTATGCAACTGATCGCGGTATGTACCGGGCAGGCTCGCCTGTTCGCCAACAAGGCAGGACAGACGGGCATCGACAAACGCGCCGTTCCGGGTAAGGTCAAGATCGGGCCGCTGGGTCTCGAAGGGGATCAGGTCATGGACCGCAAGCACCACGGCGGGCCGGATCAGGCGGTGTACATCTATACCCGCCCCGACTACGCCTACTGGGAAGCGCAGCTGGGCCGCCCACTGAGGGACGGGGAATTCGGGGAAAATCTGGTGTTCTCGGGGCTGGAGTCGGCGGCGGTGGGCATCGGGCAGCGGATTCAGGTCGGGCCAGTGGTGCTGGAGGCGACCACGTCGCGGATTCCCTGCGGCACCCTCTCCCAGCACATGAACGACCTGCACTTTGCCCGCAAGTTCCGTGACGCCCGCCGCCCGGGGATTTACGCCCGCGTAATCGAGCCGGGTGAAGTGCAGGCCGGTGACGAGGTGCGGCTGCTGGGTGAGCTGCCCGCTGGTACGCCCACTATTCTCGACACGTATGAGTTCTTTTATGACAAGAAACCTGCCGCCACGCAAATCGCCCAGCTGCTGGCTGCCCCGGTTGCCGCTCGCCTGCGGGCCGATTTGCTTAAGGCGCAGTCGGTGCTGGACCTCAAAGCGGCGCAGGCCCAGCTGAAGGTTGCGCCACCGCCTCAGCGCTGATCGCTTCCGGGTTTGCTGCGCCCCGCCACGTTTCGCCAGTCGCCGCTGGGCACCGGGTTCACTCCAGGCTGCCCTAGCCGCTCTTGCCGGGCATAGAGATACACCCAGGCAAAGAGGGGCTGCGACCCGGCAATCTGCAAGCTAACCGCTTGGCGGGTATAGAGGGGCGGCACTTCGTCTAGTCCTTCCAGTTCGTCGAAGTGGGGCAGTGCGGCGTGCCAGGCTGTGGGCGTATAGGTCAGTGCGAAGCCGTGAACGCATTCGTCCGGGGTGCCGGGAATGACCGCCGGGTAGGCTTCGGGAGACAGGTGAAGCAGCCGGTAGCCGCGCAGGGTGGCGGGCTGGGCGGTAAATGCTTCTGCCGGGCCAGCCACGGCGGCGTTGCGCTCGCCGGGCATCAGGGTGCCGTACACGAATACGGTGGTCGGTAAGTCGCTCATGTTGCCCCGACTGTAGCGGAGGCCGGGGAGCCGACCAGGGTTGCGCCTGACAGAAGTGGGGGCCACTGTGTCGGGTGTAACTCAGGAATGCGAGATTGCGCCAGGATGGAACGGATTGAACTCCAGTTTGCCCCGTGGCCCCCTCACCCCTTGCTACGCAAGGCCCTCTCCCACAAGGGTAGAGGGTCGGAAAAAACTTGATTGCAAAGCGTTTTTCCTTCTCCACGTGTGGGAGAGGGAGGGAGGAGCGTAGCGACGGAAGGGTGAGGGGACGTGTGACCGGCGGTAGTTCTGATATCTCGCAAACTTGAGTTACACCCCACTGTGTCACCGTGTATAACCACTGTGTATAACGGGCCGCTGCGTATAGACTGTCAGACTGAAAGGCAATTCTGATGCAGTGGTTTCCCAGCTTCTGGCAGGCGTTCGGGCGGATGGTCTCCGTCTGCGGTGCGGGCCACTTGACTGCTGAGGCCCGGAGGTCGAACCGACGCATGAACTTAACCGCTGTCCGGCAAGGTCTGTTGCTACTGCTTCTGGCGGGGCACTCGGGCGCACAGGCGAGTGCCCCGCCGCCCAGCCGCTTCTATCCGGGGCCGCTGCTGGCCGACCCTGGCCCCACCGTGCCTCTCAGCGCCCAGGATTACACCGATTTGCAGGCGCTCTTTGGCCGGGTACGCCCCGCGACCCTGCGAATCGAGCTGTGTCCGGTCAGTGGGTGTGCCGAGCCGAGCAGCGTCGGCAGCGCCGTCCTGATCGGCCCCGGTGGGCTGGCGCTCACGGCCTATCACGTCGTTTTTCAGGCCCCCGCGCTCAGTGCCATGACCAGCAACCGGCGGCGTTACGCGGTCAAGGTGATCGGCTACGACGACCAGAACGATCTGGCCCTGCTCCGGGTGAATGTTCCGGCGGGGACACCTTTTTTGCCTCTCACGGAAGCGGCCCCAGGCGTCGGTGAGCCGGTGCTGGCGATCGGCAATGGCGGCGGTGAATATCTGCGTCCCAAGATGGGCCGGTTGCTGGCGCTGGGGGCACAGGCAGGACGCGCGGATTTTCCGCCTGGAACGATGGAACTCAGTGCGCCGCTGGTACCGGGCGACAGTGGCGGCCCCGTCCTGAACCGCGCCGGGGAGGTCAACGGCATTATCAGTTTCATCCGGGCCAGCGCCAGTGATGGGTCGCCCAACGGTTTGCCCGCTGAAGCTGCCGGGGCGAACATCACCGCCTATGCCGTGCCGATTACAGCGCACGATCAGCGGCTGGCGGCCCTGCGGCGCGGAGTCAAACGGGACGCGCCAATCATCGGGGTCAGTCTGAGCGGCAATCTGGCGCTGCTCAGCGACCTGCCCGCAAAGCAGTTCGTGGTGTTCAGTGAGCAGCTGGGCCTGCAACTGGGCCAGACACCGGGGGCCTTTTTCAATCTGGTGGTGTCCGGCAGCCCGGCGGCCCGCGCAGGCTTGCAGGCGCTGCTGTACGACCGCAACAACAGACAAATTCGCGGCGACATCGTGACGGCGGTGAACGGCAAGCGCACGGTCAATTTCAGCGAATTTCAGTACGCGCTGCGTTCGTATGCGCCTGGAGAAATCGTCAAACTGTCGGTATTGCGAGGCGGCAAAAAGCTGACTCTGAAGCTGAAGCTGGTGGGCCGCAGTACCGTGAAAAATTAAGGGTCACTCAAATTATAGGTATAAAATGTATTGACAATTCTGTAAAAAACAGAATAATGCAGGTATGGATACCCTCAAAAAAGCCGGACTGATGACCCAGCATCTTGAACTCTTTCACTATATGCAGGAGCTGCGCGGCCTGCTGCAACTCGCCGCGCATATGGAAGAGCGGGGAGACCGCGCCGCGCTGATCGGGGCCGAGCAACTGACCCTGATCGGGCAGGACACGGTCAGCGACGCGAGTATTACGACCAGCAAGGGCGCGACCATCACGGCTCCGGTGGCCTACCGCCTGCTGGCCCAGCTCAAGGGTTTCGAGGACGAGGAATACACCGTCAACCGCAAGGAACTGGCCGCCCTGAACGCCCGCGCCGTGGCCGAACTGGAAAGCAGCGACGCGCTGAAGGCGTTTGCCGATACGCTGGCCCGCATCGAAGCTCTATCGGGCACCGCCCAGGCTGGGGGAAACCAGGGCAGCCGGGGCGCGGCGCCGGTGGAACATGCTGCTCAGGCTGCCCACAGCCGCACCCCTGCGGAAGCGCCCCAGCCCGAAACGCCAGCCGAGCGCCCTGGCCGTGGCCGCCGCGCCAGCGAGGAAACGCCGAACGATCAGCCCGCCGCGTAAAGGCGCGTAAAGGATTTATACCGATTCCGATTGAATCCCCCAGCGTGGGGGATGAAATCCGACTGGAGCGGGCAGGCCCTATACAGGTGCCGTTTTGCCCAAGACAAGGAGTAGGAAAAAGGACGGATTTCGGGAAATGGTCCCATATCCGGTGTCGTTCCGGATATGGGGGAATTGGACGGAATCCGTATTAGCCGCGACAGGGGAGAGTCGGGTAGGGTAGCCCAATTCTGCCTTTTACTGGTCGCGTCGGCGGAACGCCAGGGCCAGCAGGAATGTCAGGGTATTGACCAGCACGATGGTCGCGCCGGGGGCCGTGTTCAGGTAGTAGCTTAGGTACAGGCCGCTGACGCCCCCCAGGATGCCCAGCAGGGCCGAAAGCGCGATCATCTTTTTCAGGCTGCGGGCCAGCAGGCGGGCGGCGGCGCTCGACGTGATAAGCAGGCTGACGCTGAGGGTGGTGCCGACCAGTTGCACGGTGAGCACCACGACCATGCCGATGATGATGAGCAGTAGGTTATTGAGCCGCCCGACCGGCAGCCCGATGGCGCGGGCCTCGGTGGGGTCGAAGGAGGCCAGCAGCAGCTCCTTCTGAATGGCCGTGAGCAGGCCGCCGACCAGCACGGTCACGCCCAGGGCACCCCACAGGTCGCTGGCGCTGACTCCCAGCGGATTGCCGATCAGGAAGTTGCTGAGGTCGGTGGTAAAGGTCGGCACCTTTGAAAGCAGAACCACACCCAGCGCGAACATGCCCACGAACACAATGCCGATGGCGCTGTCCTGTTTAAGGCCGCTGCGGTTGCTGACCGCCCCGATGCCCAGCGCTGTAAGAATGGCCGCCGCGAGTGCGCCGAGCAGCAGGTTTCCTTTCAGTAAAAATGCAGCCACGATGCCCGGAAAAACGGCGTGGCTCATGGCGTCGCCGATGTAGCTCAGGCCGCGTAGCACCACCCAGGCCCCCACCAGGGCGCACAAAACACTGACCAGCGACACCGCCAGCAGCGCCCGCAAGAAGAAGGCGAATTGCAGTGGCTCGGTCAACCAGTGCAGCAGGGTCATCAGGCCTCCGCGTGGGTATGGCCCAGAAAGCTGCTGCTAAAGGTCGCCTCAATATTGGCGGGCGTGTAGACCTCGCCGGGCGGCCCATCGGCCACGACGCGCCTGTTAATCAGCACCAGATGGTCGCACCAGCGGCTGGCCTGTTCCAGAGCGTGCGTGACCATAACCACCGCTCGGCCTCTCTCGGCCTCGCCGAGCAGCAGCGCCATCACCTGTTCCTGCGTGGCCGCGTCTACGCCAGTCAGCGGTTCGTCGAGCAGCAGAATGTGCCCTTCGCGGGCCAGCATCCGGGCCAGCAGCACCCGTTGCCGCTGCCCGCCCGACAGCGCCCCGATGTGACGGTCGCGCAGCTCGAACACCCCAGTCTGTTGCAGTGCGCCCGCGACCAGTTCGCGGTCACGTTTGCCCGGCCAGCGCAGCCAGCCCAGCCGCCCGGTGCGGCCCATCATCGCCACATCCCAGACCGTCACCGGAAAAGCCCAGTCGAGGGTCTGCTGCTGCGGCACGTAGGCCACGCAACTGCGCGGGCTGTGGCCCCTATCGAAAACGATGTGATGGCCGGGGTCGGGCAGCAGGCCCACCAGCGTTTTCAGCAGGGTGCTTTTGCCCGCGCCGTTAGGGCCGATGACCGCGCTGAAGGTGCCCGCCTCGAAGCGCACCGTGGCGTCTTCGAGGGCGACCTGTGAACCGTAACGCACGGTGAGATGATCGACACCCAGCACCGCGCTACCCTACTGCACTTGCGAAGGTGTTATCAATAGTTGGGGCCTGGTTCACCGGAGGGCTTTGACCATCGTATCCACGTTGTATTTCAGGGCTTTGAGGTAAGTCTCGCCGCCTGATCCCGCCGGGCCGAGGGCGTCGGTAAACAGGGGCGGGGCAATCTTCGCGCCCGTTTCCTGGGCCAGCGTCTGCGCGAGGCGGGCGTTGACGGTGTTCTCGGTAAAGATGACCTTCGTGCCGGACTTCTTGACGTTCTGCACCAGTTTGGCGATTTCCTGGGCGCTGGGTTCGCGCTCGGTGCTGAGACCGGGAATGACCGTGCCCACGATGGTCAGGCCGTAGTGAGCGGCAAAGTAGTGCAGCGCATCGTGGTTAGACACGATTTGCCGCTGGCTGGCGTTCAGGGTAGCGAACTGCTTTTTGGCGTAGGCGTCGGCAATTTTCAGCTGGGCGATGTACCGTTTGGCGTTGCTGGCGTAGGTCGCCTTACCCGCCGGGTCGAGTCTGGTCAGGGTGCTCTGAATATTTTTGACGTACTGCGCGGCGTTGTTCACGTCCCACCAGGCGTGGGGGTCGTTGCCGCCTTCCTCGCCGTCTGGCGCGGGGCGCAGCTTGATTCCGGCGGTCAGCTCGGTCACTGGAACCTTGACGCCTGCCGTCAGCTTGGGCAGCCACGGCTCCAGACCCGCACCGTTGGCAAACAGCACTTTGCTGCCGCTAAGGCCGCGCATAGCCCCGGTGGTCGGCTGAAAAGTGTGCGTGTCGCCGCCCGCCGGGACGATGGTATTGACGCTGACGCGGTTGCCCCCCACGTTCTTCACGAAGTCGGCGACAATTGTGTTGGTTGCGCTCACCTGGAGCGGGGTCGCCTGCGCTGCTCCCAGGCTCAGCAGGGCTAAAGTCATGAGCTGTTTCATGCCAGTTCCACGCCGTTGTAGGGGCCACGCGCCAGGGTGCGTAGGGCGCTGACACTCAGCCAGACTTCCTTGATTTTGCCGCCCTCGCGGATGGTCTTTTTTTGCAGGTTGGCCCGCTGCGTGCGCTTGCTGACGCCCGTGACCTTGCGGCCTACGCCGCCCTCGGCCCGTGCCTTGCCGCGCCGGATAACGCTTCCTACGACCATGTTTTTCTTGCCGGTGAGGTAACATTCTCTGCTCATTTGGTGGACTCCTTTTTGGTGAGTGGGAAATGGGTAGTGGTGAGTGGTTTTTGGGCTTGTGGCGTGTGGCCTGTAGCTTGTGGAGGTGGGTCTTGCCGTTTTACCCTCGCCCCTTGTGGGTGACTCGGAGAGCTGCGAAGCAGGGGGAGGGAGCCGCAAAGCGGCGGAAGGGTGACTTGAAAAGCTGCGAAGCAGAGGGGGCGTGTGACCAGCCCCGACGCCCCTACCCCCGCACCGCACCCACCAGCAAAGCATCCAGCCCCGCCCTGTCCATATTCTGTCCAATGAACACGATTTCGCTGAACGCCTGCTCCGGGTCGTGCCACGTTCCCGCTTGCTCCAGCGCTAGCTGCCGCCCGGTGTGGTTCCACAGGGTCGCTATGCCGTCGCCGAAGTTGACCCAGCCCTTGCTACGAACGATATTCAGCGGCAGGCCCTGTCGCAGCATCGCCTGAAGTTTGCCTTCGTCAAAAGGTTTTTCGCTGCGGAAAATGTGCGTGCTCAGCCCGTATTCCTCGGATTCGGGGGTGTGCTCCTTTTCCAGTTCCGCCATCCAGGCGTCCATCTGCATGGCGGCGTCGGCGTCGAACAGCCCCACGTTCAGCACCTCGCTGGCGGGCAGCTGACCTTTTACGGCCTCCAGCACGCGGGCGCGGGGGTTGGTGATGCGGGCCAGTTCGCGCAGCTTCTGCACGTCGCCGGGTTCGGCCAGGTCTACCTTGTTCAGCACGATCAGGTCGGCAAACTCAATCTGCTCGGCCAGCAGTTCGCCGAAGCCTCTTTCGCCCTGTCCATTCGGGTCGGCGTCGCCCGGAATAGTGTCCTGGCGGTTCCAGAGCGGGAAAAACTGCGAGGCGTCTACCACCGTCACCATCGCGTCTACATGCACGCGGCCCACCAGATTGGGAATTTCAGGGTCCAGTTCCAGCTCTTCCGGCGTCAGGCAAAAGCTCTGGGCAATCGGCAGCGGCTCGCCGATTCCGGTGCTTTCAATCAGGATGTAATCCAGCTCGCGCCCTTTCAGCAGCCTGTCCACGGCCTGCAACAGGTCGCCGCGCAGCGTGCAGCAGATGCAGCCGTTAGACAGCTCGATGGTCTCCTCGTCGGTCTTGACCACCAGCGAGGCGTCAATGTTGACTGCGCCGAATTCGTTGACGATCACGGCGATGTTTTGCCCCGCCGTCTGGGTCAGCAAGTGGTTGAGCAAGGTGGTCTTTCCCGCACCTAAAAAGCCGCACAGCACGGTGATGGGGATGGATTTGGGATTCTTGACGGCCTCAGGGGTCTGGTTCATCTCCTGAAAATGATATTTCATTATCATTAAACAGTCAATGCGCTCGGGCAAAGTGGGGCGGCCAGAAGGGCTGTAGCTCTCGCCGGGCGCACATCATTCTTACGGGCTGCATTAAAGCTGTAAGAGGCTGGGGCCTACGGTAAAAGCCATGAGCAGCGTCCTTCAGGGTTTACTTACCGCCATCGTGCGCGAACGTGCCAGCGATATTCACCTGCGGGCCGGGTCGCCGCCTTCCGGGCGTGTCAACGGGAATATCGTGCGTTTCGGGGATACCCGGCTGCTGCCCGACCACATTGCCGAATTTACCCGCGAGATGATGCCCCGTAAGGAAATGTGGGACACGTTCTTGCAAAAGCGCGAGGCCGACTTTGCCTACGGCATCGCTGGTGTGGGGCGCTTCCGCGTCAACGCCTACTTTCAGCGCGGCACCGTGGGCCTGATCATGCGTGTTATCGAGGACAAACCGATTCCGACCTTCGAGCAGCTTGGTCTGCCCATCGAGACCTTCAAGAAACTGGCCGACAACGAACGCGGTTTAATTCTGGTCACGGGGCCGACTGGGAGCGGTAAAACGACTACCCTCGCTAGCCTGATCGACTACATTAACGCGACCCAGCCGGTCAACATCATGACGCTCGAAGACCCCATCGAAGTGCTGCACCGCGACCGCATGGCGATGATCAACCAGCGCGAACTGGGCATCGACACCCTGAGTTTTTCAGCTGGCCTGCGTGCCACCATGCGGCAGGACCCCGACATCATCCTGATCGGGGAAATGCGGGACAAAGAAACCGTGGAAGCGGCCCTCAGCGCCGCGCAGACCGGTCACCTCGTACTCAGTACGCTGCACACCCAGGACGCCATTCGCACAGTGAACCGCATCATCGATTTCTTTGCGCCGCACGAGCGCGAGCAGGTGCGCCAGGGCCTCTCGGAAAGCATGATCAGCGTGGTCAGCCAGCGCCTCTTGCCGGGGGCCGACAACAAGCGCGTGTTGGGCATGGAAATCATGCTGGGAACGCCCACCGTCCGCGAGTGCATCAAGGACCCCGAACGCACCGAGGAAATCAAGCAGGCCCTGCTGGAAGGCGGGATGCTGGGCATGCAGACTTTCGACCAGCACCTCGCCCAGTTGGTGCTTGACGGCAAGATGCTCGAGGAAGACGCCATGAGTTCGGCCACCAGCCCCCACGAACTCAAGCTGCTGCTGATGAAGCGGCAATTCGCCTGAGCGCGTGTTTATAAAGGGTCGGGAAGTTTTTTAAGATGTGATGGAGACGCGGTTTTTGACCCTCGCCCCTTGTGGGACTTGCAAAGCTGCAGAGCAGAGAGGGCCTCGCGTAGCGAGGGGTGACTCGTAGAGCTGCTTGCAGAGGGGGCGACGCGGCAAACTTTAACGGCTCACACGACGCAATACCAATGGGGTATGTTTTTGGGGAAAACTTTATAAACACGCACTGAGGACGGCCCAGGTTGGCCGTACTCTGCTGGCCGTATCCTGCTGGGCGTGAACACGGCCCCAGCAGACCCCGACCAGAACACCCCATCCGACCTCGACTGGCTGTTTGCCCGGCAGCGCTTCGGCGTGCATCCGGGGCTGGGGCGGGTGCGGGAACTGCTGGCCGGGCTGGGCGACCCGCAGCAGCACTTCCGCACCGTGCTGGTCGGCGGCACCAACGGTAAGGGTTCGACCGCCGCCACGCTGGCGAGCATCCTGTCGGCAGCGAACACGCGCACGGGACTGTTTACCAGCCCGCACCTGACCCACTTTGCCGAGCGGTTCGTGGTGGCGGGGCAGCCTTTGGCGCAGCCGGTGGTGTTGCGGGCCCTGGCGCGGGTGCGCCCGGTGGCCGAACAGGTCGGGGCCTCCTTTTTCGAGATCGTGACGGCCCTGGGCTGCCTGCTGTTCGCCGAAGCGGGGGCCGAGGTCGCCGTCATGGAAGTGGGCCTGGGCGGGCGGCTCGACGCGACCAACGTGCTGGAGCCGGTGCTGAGCGTCATCACGAACGTGGCGCTCGATCACACCGCTTTTCTGGGTGAGACTCACGAGGCCATCGCTGGAGAAAAGGCCGGAATTCTGCGTCAGGGACGGCCCGCCGTGACGGGGATCGCCCCGGAACTCTGGCCCCTGCTGCACGCTGCCGGGGCTGATCTGTGGGCGCTGCACCGTGAACTGGCCGTGCAGGTGCGTTTCCTGGGCTGGGAAGGCTCGGAGGTGACTTTAAGCGTGCCCGGTGACCAGCTGACTTTCCGCACCCCGCTGCTGGGTCTGCACGGCGCACAAAACGCGGCGCTGGCGGCGGCGGCAGCTCTGCGGCTGGGGGCTGGTCACGGCGCGGTGCAGGCCGGAACAGCCGCCGTCCAGTGGCCGGGGCGCATGGAGGTTCTGCCGCTGGCCGATTCCCCGGTGCAGGGGCGGATTGTGCTCGACGGGGCACACAATCCTGCCGGGGCACAGGCGTTGGCCGCCGCGCTGCGTGGACTGGGGGTTTCCGGTGTTCCGCTGATCTTCGGCGCGGCAGAGGACAAGGACATCGGCGGGGTGGCGGCGGTGCTGGCTCCGCTGGCCTCGCGGGTCATCCTGACACGGGCTGTCCTGAGCCCACGCGCCGCCGATCCGGCGCAGCTGGCGGCGCATTTTCTGGGTGTGCCGATCACACTGGCCCCGACCCCGCAGGAGGCACTGGCACAGGTGCGGGGCGAGGCGCTGGCCGTCGCGTGCGGCAGCCTGTACCTGATCGGGGAGCTGCGGCCCCTGCTGCTGCGCGAGGCCGCCGAGACCCGAGAACGCTGGCAGTAGGAGCCGGGCCTCGGGTGTCATAGGTGCGGCATAGGTACTGTGTGGCACATTCGCTCGGGTGCGGCAGCGGCAATATCGGGCAGAATGGAGCATGTGAACGACGGAAGTGAAAAACGCGACCTTCTGCTGGCCGACGCGCGGCAGGCGACCACGACGCAGCGCCGCCGCGTGGCGGAGGTCCGCGCCCGCGAACATGTGGGCGCGGCGGGCTGGGCGCAGACTGCTGCCCTGGACGATATTCTGCGGGCAGGTCGCGAGGGGCTGGCAGCCACGGACGCCCTGCGGCAGGTGATCCGGCTGACCACCGAACAGCTGCGGACCCTGCCGTTCGCGGCGGTCGGGCAGGAGGGGGCCGAACATGTGCAGGCCCTGAACGACATCATCAAGAACGGTGAGCAGCAGATCACGGCGGCTCAGGTGCTCGACGACCTGATCTGTCAGGCCCTCGAAGACGTGGCGCAGGTGCCCACGGATCAGATCAACCTCGCCCGCCTCAGTACCATTCACCGCCGGGTCAAGGAACAGCTCAGCGTCCTGAACACTATTATCGAGGCCGCGCAGGTCCAGGCCGACACCCTGGGGCAGGTCGTGCAGCTTGAGCAGGTCAGTGCCGAACACCAGCAGCGAATCAACGATATTCAGCGGCTGGGGGCCGAGGAGGAAGTCACGGCCCTGGGAGAAGCGGCGCAGGCGATGGTCGGACGCATTGCGGAGCTTGACCAGGCCCAGGCAGAACAGCTCGACGCCCTGAAACAGATCGGGCAGGCCGTGGTCGAAAAGATGCCGGACACGGGCGCCAACCCCGAAGAGCAGGCCAGGACGCTGGAACAGATCGCAAAGGTGGCCCAGCAGCAGGCCGAAGCCATCCGTAAAGAATAAGGTCCGCTCGGGGCCGCTTTTTCTACTGCGCCTGTGTCTGAATCCCTGGGAGAGGCTCTGGTCACCGGCCTCTTGATAGGAACGGTGGGAGCTGTCTTGCAACTTCTGGGCTACACAAGCGCCACTTCCTTTGTCCAGTCTGGCGCTGTACTCATACCAGAGGAGTGGGAACTGCTGCGTGGACTCATGGTTACTGGACAAAGGGCCGCAGCTGTTCGACAGTCCCGCCTGAAGACGGGCGAAAGTCTGCGCCACTCGACCCAGTTTGTCGATTCACTGACCTGACCTGTGTGTCCAGCCTTTCTGGATTCTTATGCACTACATACGTTGACTGACTCTTTTAACTGGTGAATCTGGCCTGATTATGTTGAAAAAGCATGCTTTTGAAGGGGAAGACGGGCGTACAATCTGCCTGTGACGACTGCGGCTTTCGACATTCTCGACCTCGGCGTGGTGCCTTACCGGGCGGCGTGGGACTTGCAGCACCAGCACCATGACCGGGTGGTGCAGGGCGGCCAGCCCACGCTGCTGCTGCTGGAGCACCCGCCCGTGCTGACGCTGGGACGCAAGGCCAGAGACGGCCAGAACATCGTCGTCACGCAGGAGTATCTGGCGGCGCAGCACATCGACGTGCTGGAAATCGAGCGCGGCGGCGACGTGACCTATCACGGTCCCGGTCAGCTGGTCGCCTACGCCCTGTTTCCGGTGGGGCGCAAAATCGTGGACTTTCTGCGGTTGCTGGAGCAGGCCACCGTCCGGGCATTGACCGAACTCGGCCTGCCCGACGCCCGCCCGAATCCTGGGTACGCGGGCGTGTATGTGGACCCGCGTGAGGTCAACGGCAAGGTGTACGACCAGAAGATTGCCTCGTTCGGGGTGGCGGTCAAGCGGCATGTGGCGTTGCACGGCATCGGCCTGAACGTGACCACCAACCTCGACCACTTCGGGCTGATCGTGCCGTGTGGCCTGCAAGACACCCAGATGACCAGCGTGCAGCGCGAGTACGACCTGCGCGGCCTGGAATGCACCGCCACCATGCCGGAGGCGAAAAAGGCGCTGGCGGATGCTTTCCGCTCAGTCTTCGCCGATTATGATTGGACTGTTCCGGTGCTGGCCGAAACGCGCTAGCTCCATTCCCTCCTCTGCAAATTGCCCACTGTAAAAGGACTTCCCATGACCCAGCAGGACCCCAACCAGAAAGAACCCCGCTTCATCAAGAACGGTATCTACCGCAAAGACAGTGTGCCGGTGCGCGAGAAAAAACCCGAGTGGTTGAAAGTGACTATTCCCACCGGGCAGGTCTTCACCGAAGTCCGTAAAATCGTCAAGGAGCACCGCCTGCACACGGTCTGCGAGGAAGCGATGTGCCCCAA
This sequence comes from Deinococcus sp., assembly GCA_018260275.1. Classification (GTDB taxonomy): domain Bacteria; phylum Deinococcota; class Deinococci; order Deinococcales; family Deinococcaceae; genus Deinococcus. The sequence goes on along the minus strand of JAGLBK010000003.1, from coordinate 14,935 downwards.
CATCGGCGAATGCTGGTCGCGCGGCACGGCTACCTTCATGCTGATGGGCCACATCTGCACTCGCGCCTGCAAATTTTGTGCGGTAGACACCGGAAATCCGATGGGCAAACTGGACCTGGACGAGCCGCAGCACGTGGCGCAGTCGGTGCAGTTGATGGGGCTGAAGTACGTGGTGCTGACCAGCGTGGACCGCGACGACCTGCCCGACGGCGGCGCCTACCACTTTGCCAAGACGGTGGCGGCGATCAAGAAACTCAATCCAGATACCCGCGTCGAGTCGCTGACGCCCGACTTCGGCGGCAACACGGCCTGCGTTGACCTCGTGCTGGACAGCGGCGTGGACACCTACGCCCAGAACCTCGAAACGGTGCGCCGCCTGACCCACCCGGTACGCGACAGCCGGGCCGATTACGACCAGACCCTCGCGGTGCTGGCCCACGCCAAAAAAGTCCGCCCAGACGTGATTACCAAGACCAGCATCATGCTGGGGCTGGGCGAAACGCGGGGGGAGATTACCCAGGCGATGAAGGATTGCCGCGCCGCCGGGGTAGACGTGCTGACCTTCGGGCAATACCTGCGCCCCACCATGCACCACCTGCCCGTGGAGCGCTACGTGTCGCCCGCCGAATTTGACGAAATCCGCGATGAGGGCATGAGCCTCGGCTTCATGGAAGTGGTCTCGGGGCCGCTGGTTCGCAGCAGTTACAAGGCCGAGCAGATCGTGATGGATAGGCCGGGCAACCTGCCGGAGCATCTGGCCCACCTGGATTCGGGCAGCGAACTTAGTCTGATCTGAGGGCCGAAAAACTGAACGGGGTGCTGGGACGAAAGCTCCGGCACCCGTTGTCTTTTTTCTAGAACAGTGAAAACGAAAAACCCCCGGCTAAGCGGGGGCCTGTGCGTTTGTAAGTCTTAGTGGCGGTGCTTGGCGATCTGGTGAACGACGACTGCCGCGCCGATAGCGCTGATGACCGGGTGACGCTGCACGAAGTTCTTGTGGCGAGCCGGGGTCACGGTGGTCGTGCCCTGGGTCTGCACTGTGGCGGGCTGGCGGTGGTGAATGAGCGAGAAAGCGCTAGCAGGAGCAGAAGCACCGGCGACGAGGGTCAGGGACAGCAGAATCTTCTGAACGTTTTTCATGGGTGTAGTTTCGGGGCGGCAGATCATGGTCCGATGAAAGGCAGCCGGGCTGGCTGTGCTTAAACTTTAGCTCCCCTTTGATTGGGCCTCATCTGTCGCCCGTGTCAGCCCGGAACCGGCCCCGGCTTAAGCGGGACTTTGACCCTCTTTTCCTGGCCCCGGACGGGCTACCCTAGAGGCTATGACCGAGTTTCTTGGACTGGCGTTCAGCCCACTTGGGGCGGTGGGCACGCTGTCGCTGCTGTTCGCGTTCGCCTTTACCCTCTATGCCCTGTGCAGCGGCGTGCTGGCGGGGCTGCGCGGCGACTCGCGGCTAGAGCAGAGCGCCCGCCTGGCGCTGTGGGGCAACTTCCTCTTTATGACGCTGGCGATGGGTACGCTGGAATACGCCATTTTGCACGACGATTTCTCGGTGCGGTACGTGGCGCAGCATTCGATGACCGTCTCGCCCACCTGGGTCAAGGTGGTGACGCTCTGGGCCGCGCTGGAAGGCTCCATCTTGCTGTGGGCCTGGATGCTTTCGCTGTATGCTTTCATTGTCTCTTTAACCGCCCGGCGCGATGTGTTGCGGCCCTGGGTCATGGCCGTGATGAGCGTGTCGGTACTGTTTTTCGTAGGGCTGAACCTCACGGTTGCCAGTCCGTTTACGCCGGTGGTAGACGTGCCTGTGCAGGGGCAGGGGCCGAACCCGCTGCTGCAAAACCACTGGATGATGGCGGTTCACCCGGTGCTGATGTACCTGGGTTTCGTGGGCCTCAGCGTCCCGTTCGCCTACGCGGTGGCGGCTATGCTGACCGGGCGGCTGGGCGAGTCGTGGCTGATTCAGACCCGCCGCTGGACGATGGTCGCCTGGGCCTTTCTGAGCGCGGCGATCGCGGCGGGCGGCTGGTGGAGCTACGAGATTCTGGGCTGGGGCGGCTACTGGGCCTGGGACCCGGTCGAAAATGCCAGTTTCGTGCCCTGGCTGCTGGCGACGGCGTTTATTCACAGCATTCAGATTCAGGAACGCCGCCGGATGCTCAAGGGCTGGAACCTCTATCTGATCGTGTTCGCCTACGCCGCGACCGTCCTGGGCACCTTCCTCACTCGCTCGGGCGTGGTCGAAAGCGTGCACGCCTTCTCGAACGGGCCGATCGGGCCGCTGTTCCTGGGCTTTTTCGCGCTGCTGGTGTTTATCGGCGTGGGGCTGGCGACGTGGCGGCTGCCGGCGATCCGCGACCCGCACAGCCTCGACAGCCCCGTTTCGCGCGAGGGCGCGGTGCTCGGCGGCAACGTGCTGTTCGTGGTGTTCGCCGCGCTGGTGGTGCTGGCGACCCTGTTCCCGATTTTTCTGGAGGCCGCCCGGGGCTACCGCACGGTGGTCGGCCCGAGCTTCTATAACCAGTTTGCCGCGCCGCTGGGCCTGCTGATTCTGCTGCTGATGGGCGTCGGCCCGGCGCTGCCCTGGCGCAGGCTGAACGGTTCGCTGTGGCAGTCGCTGCGCTTTCCGCTGCTCGCGGCGGTGGTCGGCGCAGCGCTGGCCCTGCTGCTGGGCGTGCGGAATCTGGGGCTGGCGCTGACGGTGGGACTGTGCCTGTATAACCTCGCCAGCCTCGGGCAACTTGTCTGGGACAGTGCGCGGGCGCGGGGGGGTTTCGCGGCGCTGCCAGGTCTGGTGCGCGAGTATCCCCGGCGCTACGGCGCGTATCTGGCGCACCTGGGTATTGTGTTCATCGCGCTGGGCATAGGATTTTCGAGCACCTACAAGGCCAAGGAAGAAGTGACGCTGCAACTCGGTAGACCCCAGACCGTCTTGGGCAAACAGGTCACGTTGACCGCCCTGAACAGCGAACAGCGCCCCGAGCGCGTCTCCGAGATTGCCACCGTGCAGGTCGGCACCGAAACGCTTTTGCCCAAGCTTAATACCTACGTGAACATGCCGCAGGCCGTCGCCATGCCAGCCGTCAAATATCACTTTATGGGCGACACCTATGTCACACTGCTGACCGCCAAGCGCGATCAGGGCTGGGCGACGGTGGCCGTAATCCAGTCGCCGCTGGTCGGGTGGGTCTGGTGGGGAACGGCGGTGCTGCTGCTGGGCACCTACCTCAGTCTCTCGGCCCCCGTGCGCGAGATCGCCCCGCGCATAGTTCCGGCCCGTGCCCCGCGTGAGGGGGTGACCGCGTGAGCCGCTTTATCGTGCCGGTAGTGCTGCTGGCTATTGTGGCCTTGCTCGCCTATGGCCTGCTGACGCCGCCTAAGGACCCGCCCAGCGTGCTGGTGCCCGGCAAACCCGCGCCGACCTTTACGCTGACCGACACGGCAGGCAAAACGCACGACCTCAGCGCCTACCGGGGTCAACCCGTGCTGGTCAACTTCTGGGCGTCGTGGTGCCAGCCCTGCCACGCCGAGGCCGCCGCGCTGGTGCAGGCCGCGCAGCAGTCGGCGGGCAAGGTACAGTTTCTGGGCGTGCTGTACAACGACAAGACTGGCCAGGACCGCGCCTTCGTGCAGCAGTACGGCGTGCCGTACCCGACCCTGCTCGACCCCGGCTCGCGGGTGGCGATCCGCTACGGCATCGCGCAGCTTCCCGACACGTACCTGATTGGGGCCGACGGCAAAATCGTCTATCACCACCTCGGCGCGGTGACCGACAGCCCGGAACTGACTCGGGAATTTAAGGCGGCCCTGCAGTCAGTCGGGGGGGCGGAATGAAGCGCCGCCTCGCCCCGTTGCTGGTGGCGGCAGTGTTTAACCTTGCGCCCTTGCCTGCACAGGCCCAGAACATACAAGGTCAGCCCGCGCAGACCCAAAACGCGCCAGCCGTAGGCGTGGTTAATGTTCCCGTTAGCGTGCAGCTCAGCGCCGAGCAGGAACGGCAGGTCGAGCGCATTGGCATGAAAATCCACTGCCCGATCTGTAGCGGCGAGAGCATCGCGCAGAGCCAGACCGACATTTCGCGCCAGATGCTCGATCAGGTGCGCGTGATGGTGCGCCAGGGCAAACCCGAGTCCGAGATTCTGGAGACGTTCCGCGCCAGCTACGGTGACCGTATCCTGCTGGAGCCGCCCAAACGCGGCCTCGACGCGCTGCTGTGGGTCCTGCCGGTGGTGTTTTTAGTCGTCGGGGTGTTTGCGTGGTGGAACTACCTGAAGAGTTCCAGCCGTCCACCGGCGCGTACTTTGACCGCCGAAGAAGAAAAGCGCATTCAGGACATGCTGGCGGACCGCGAATGATTTACGCCGTCTTGGTACTGGGTATTTTTATGCTGGTGCTGTTGCTGTGGCCTGCCCTCGGCCCGGCACGCGTGACCCCCGAGGACACCCGCCGCACCGAACTGGAAGAGGAGCGTGAGCAGCTGCTGGATAACCTGCGCGAACTCGAAGCGGGCAGTGCTGGTGACGCCGCTGGCCCCCATGCGGAAATGGTGATCCGCGAAAAGGTGCGGCTGGCCCAGGTCTTGCAGGAACTCGACGCGCTGCCCCCGGCCCAGGCCGCGCGTGCTGGGCGTCCGGCCCTGCCGCTGGCTTTGCTGGCGCTGGGCGTGACGGCGTTGGTTACGCTGGGCGGGCTGTACACGGTGTTTCCGCAGTGGCGCTACGCTGGACTGCCCACCGCCGAGGCCGCGCAGCTCAGGAACGCCAGCGCCCTGCCAGGCCTTGAGCGGCGAGCGACGCGCACGGGCGCTCTGGCCGACCTGAACGCTTGGGGCGACGCGGCGTGGCAGGCGCAGAACTACTCGCTGGCGTCCAGAGCCTACACGCAGGTGCTGGTGCAGCAGCGCAGCGACGCCAAGGCGCTGCGGCGGGTGGGATTCTTTCTGCTCAAAGACCCCAAGATGGCCGAAAACGGCCTGGGCTTCATTCAGCGTAGCGTGGCGCTGGCCCCCCGTGACCCCGAGGGCCAGCTGTACTACGGCTACGCGCTGGGGCTGTTCGGGCAGTACGGCGCGGGACTTCAGGCGCTGAACACCTACCAGGCGCTGGCCCCCGATGGGCACGAGGCCGACGATCTGATCGTGCAGTACCAGCAGAAAACAGGCGCGGGCGTGGATGGCCGACTGGTCTTTGCCCAGAATTGCGCGGCCTGCCACGGGCAGAACCTGGAAGGCGGGCGCGGCCCCAAGCTGCTTGGGTCGGCGGCGCTACGGCAGCCGGAAGCGCTCAAATCCATCGTGCTGCACGGTGCGACTGGGATGCCCGCCTTCCCGCAGCTTCAGGGTAAGCAACTCGACGCGCTGGTGAAGTATCTGGGGCAGCAGTAAGCGTACCCAAAGAGCGCGACTGGCGAGTGGCTGATGAGCGTGAGGGTGGGGCCACCGCCCTACGAGACGATCTATGACGCCTACATCGTCTACTGAACTTTGACGACAAGAGCCCCCGCCTCTAACTCTGGCGGGGGCTTTTACATTGCGTTTACTGCGGCTTTTTGCCTTCCGGCGCGGTGTTGTTCGGCTCGGTGCTGGGCATGTCCTGCGGGGCGGGCACCTCGGTCAGCGTGGGGCCAAAGTTGGTGTTGGCGCCATCGGCTACGGCGTCGGCGCGGCTGCCTTCGGGGGCGGTGACACTGGCGGGGGCGTCAGTCGTCTGGCTGGTGCTGGGGTGCGTCTGGTCAGTGCTGCTCGGTTTACCTTCTCCCATGTTGGAACCTCCTGAAATTTGAACTTGGACCGAGTCTAGGAAATGGGCGCGGCGGGCAGATGTGCCGGACGTGTAGATTTGTTGTGGTAGGGGCGGGGGCCTACTTCACCGGAGGTGGGCCGTCGCTGACATTCCAGCCTCCCTGCTTATTGCCGGTCAGGACCAGCCGCACCGGCCCGGTCAACTTTCCATAGCTGGCGCTGCTGCCGCCGCCCCCGACCACCCGCAGAATGTAAGTACCGTTGGCCGGAATCTTCCCTTCCCAGTGGGCCTTTACTCCGGCTGCCAGCGGGCGGCTGTCGAGCAGATAGGCGTCGCCATTCGGCTTAACTACCGTCATCAGAATCACGGGTTCGCCATGGCTGAATTCTTTGGTTTTGCTGAAATCCGCGTCCACTGTAAACGTGGTGGTTGGACCAACGATATTGCCGGGAAACATGAACAGGGGCCGGGGGTCTGCGCCGCCTGCCAACGCAAACGAGGTAGAGAGCAGAGCCAACGCCAGAGCAAATGTACGCATGGCCTCACTTTACGAAAACTTTGTCATTTCGGGGCCAGTAAAAGCCGCCCGAGCGCCTATCCTGCTTGCCATGCCCCGCCCCGCCCAAACTTTTCCCGATATTCAGTCCTTCATCCATCTGCTGGAGCAGCGCGGCGAACTGCTGCGGGTGCGAGAACCCGTTTCGCGTGACCTGGAAATCACCGAGATCAGCGACCGGCTGGTCAAAAAAGGCGGCCCGGCGGTGCTGTTCGAGAATGTCGTGGGCAGCGATTACCCGGTGGTGATGGGGCTGCTGGGCACGCGCGAGCGCATGGCGCTGGCCCTGGGCGTGGGCGACTTGGACGAACTGGCCCGCAAAATCCGGGCGCTGATTGACCTGGGCGGCGGCGGCAGCAAACTGGGCCTGCTGAGCAACCTGCCCAAGCTGCGCGACGCGATGAACCTGCCGCCCCGGCATGTTAAAACCGCTCCGGCCCAGGAAGTCGTCTGGCGCGGCGACGAGGTCGACCTGAGCAAAATCCCGGTGCTGAAGTGCTGGCCCGGCGACGGTGGCCCCTTCGTGACTTTTCCGCTGGTGATTACCAAAGACCCCGAAACCGGCGAGCGCAACATGGGGATGTACCGCATGCAGGTCATGAGCAAAAACACCACCGGCATGCACTGGCAGCGCCACAAGACCGGCACGCGGCATCTGGAAAAGGCCAAGCGGCTGGGGCAAAAGCTGGAGGTGGCCGTGGCGATTGGCGGCGACCCCGCGCTGATTTACGCCGCCACCGCGCCCATTCCGCCGGTGCCGGGGCTGGATGAGTTTGCCGTGGCGGGCTACCTGCGCGGCCAGCGGTATCCGGTGGTGAGGGGGCTGACGGTCAATCTGGACGTGCCCGCCAACGCCGAATTCGTGCTGGAAGGCTACGTGGACCCCGCCGAGGACTGGGTAGTGGAGGGGCCGTTTGGCGACCACACCGGGTTCTACACGCTGCCTGACCTCTACCCGCTGTTCCACGTGACCTGCGTGACCATGCGCCGCAATCCGGTCTACCCCGCGACCATCGTGGGCCGCCCGCCGATGGAGGACGCCTACCTGATCGAAGCCTCCGAGCGGCTGTTTTTGCCCGCCGCGCAGCTGATTATTCCCGAAATCGTGGATTACCACATGCCGCCCGCCGGTGTGGCGCATAACCTCGTGGTGGTCAGCATCAAAAAGGACTTTCCGGGGCAGGCGTACAAGGTCGCCAACGGGCTGCTTGGCCTGGGCCAGATGATGTTCGCCAAAGTGATTGTGGTGGTGGACGAAAATGTGAAAGTCAACGACATGGACGCCGTGTGGCGCGAGGTGACGCAAAAGGCCGTGCCGGGCCGCGACACGCTGACCACGCGCGGGCCGATCGACGTGCTCGACCATTCCAGCCGGGGCTGGGGCTACGGCAGCAAGCTGATTATCGACGCGACCACCAAGCGCCCCGAGGAAATCGGCAGCCCCAAGAGCAGCCGCGAGGAGCAGGCGCAGGATTACGCGCTGGACGTGTTTTTTCCTGATCCTGTCGCTCCCACCCCTTTACAGGGGGGTCTAGGGGGGGATGAATTGCCCCACTTTGAAGGCATCCTGGCCCAGCGCCAGACCGCCGACGGTTACTGGGTCGTGGTGCTCGACAAGACCCGCCCCGGTCAGGCCCGCGCTCTGGCCGAAGCCTTTGCCCGGCATCCCGCCGCCGACGGGGTGCGCCACCTGCTGATCTGCGACGAGCAGACCGACGTGAACGACATGGGTGACGTGTGGTGGACGGTGCTGAACAATATTGACCCCGAACGCGACGTGTGGAATCTGGATGGATTACTGGCCTGGGATGGAGCGCGCAAACTGGCTTCGGAAGGCTTCGTGCGCGACTGGCCCAACAAACTTGTGATGTCGGAGGCGGTGCGGCGGCGGGTGGACGCGCTGTGGCACGTCTGGGGGCTGCCCGAGCAGTACCGGTGACCAAAAAAAGCGTCCTAGACGGCTTGACCTTATACTTTGAACATGCCGACACCCAGAGTACAACAGGACATAGCGCAGTTTTTGACAGGCCATCATCCTGACAAGCGTGAGGCTTCATTTGATTACTGTTACAACTACTTTCAGAGCTTTCGGGAGCAGGGCCGCCTTCCAGAACTGCTTGAACCACAGCATTTGCAGGAAGCTTGTTTGCAGATTGGGTTTTATCTGGCCAGCTGGGGCATGTACCGGGGTAAAGCATTTCTGTTGCGGCGCAGCGCCCGCCATTATGTGCCACTGATTCGCACCATTGTGGACATGCCTGCCGAGGTCTGGGATATAGACACAGGGCTATATTCTGCATCCAACATAGATTGTCTTCAGGCCTGTGAAAGGCAGGTCGCACAAGCGCTGGCTGCCGGTGAGTTCAAGCCAACATTGACCCTGACTACCAAAGTCATGTTGGGCGTTTTTGGCAATGTCCCTGCCATTGACACTTTTGTTTTTAAAGGTCTCAAGGCGGCCACAGGCGTAAGTAGTTGGAATCTCAGCACCAATACACTCACAGCGATAGAGCAATTTTATCTGGAACATCAGCTGACCTTCGATGCGGCGGAAATTCATACCCTGGATTTTTTGACGGGTAAGCCCACAGCTCGAAGCTACAGCCATGCCAAATTAGTGGATATGGCTTTGTTCATTGCCGGGCAGCAGTAGCTCTGATATGACTGACATTTTTCCCCTGCTCGACGAGGTTTTTGGCCCCCACGCCCTCGCCGCCCCACTCTTTTACCTCCACTCGCCCGCCTTACGGTTTGAACTGTCGGGCGGTGAAACCTACGTCGCCCGGTTCCTGCAAGCGATAGACCGCGCCCGCAGCGTGCTGAACGCCGCTTTTGCCGGGGCCGCAGAACTGACGGTAGTCATGCAACTCTGGGACGACGAAACCCCCGAAAATCATGAGCAGCCCGACAAGCTCTGGCAAAAAGCTGAGGCGTCGTTGCGGGCGCTGGGAATCACGCCACCGACCCCCGAAATCCGCGTTATCCGCGAGCCGGACGAGATAACGCGGGTCTTTTTCGCTTTTCGGCTGCCCAGCGCCCGATTACCTGAACTGTTGTGGGGCATCTTCGCCGCCGACCTGGGGTTCTCACCCGGCCTATCCGCCCGCCTGTTCCTTGCCGCGCCCGAACTGGGCGTGCTGGCCTGCCCTTACGACAGCCGGGGCATGGACCTCATCGGGCCGAATACCGCGCGGCTGGCGCAACTTTACGCTGATTTTAACGGCTGGCTGCTCGACTATGACCGGGCGCGGATGCTGGAGATGTTCCCCCGCCCAGTAGCAAAAAAACCATGAGCCACCGGGAGTTGTTCCCAGCGCTCATGGCCTGTGCTCCACAGCGGGTTAAGGCTGACTTGCCAGCCACGCTGCCTGATTGCGGAAAAAGGGCCGCACGTCGCGGGCGCTCAGCAGGCCGATAACGGTCACGTGGTCCCAGCCCGTCAGCTTGCCCATGTTGTACCACTGGCCTGGCTGCACGGGGCCGCCCTTGTAAATGTTTTCGGGTGAACCCAGCGGAGCGCCCTGGCTCTTGACCGGCACCAGACCGTCGTTTTCCCACCAGCTGGCGTCATACTGCACTTTGCCGGCGGGCGAACTGCCCGTCATGTTGCCGATGCTTTCGCGCAGCGGCCAGGGGTAGGGCCAGGCCAGCGCTGCCAGGGGCGCGTCCATGAATAGTGGCGTGGGGTAGGCCCAGCCGGTCACCAGCCCTGGCGTGGTGGCGCTGGTGGCCCAGGACGCGTAGACGGTATTCGGGCTGAGGGTCATGAACTTGTTGAGTTCGTAAGCGCCGTCGGTGCTCAGGTCATAGGCAGCGTTGGAGGTGTTCTTGGCAAAGTTGGAGTTGGCGACCCGCGCGGCGTAGGCGTCCAGCGTTTCGCCCGCCTGTCGGTGCAGGCCCCACTGGCCCAGGTCGAAGTCGTAGACGCTGTTGTTGGCAGCTGCGCCAAAGCCCTTGGCGACTTCCTTCAGGAAGCTGACCAGGGTGGGCAGCATGGCTTGAATGTTGTCGGTAGCGGGAGTGCCCGAGTTGGTGCCGCTGAGGGTCATCACGGTCTTGACCCAGCCTTTGCGACCACCGGTATACAGGTTGTCGCCGTCCGCGTCGGCGGGGCTGCCGTCTTCGAGCAGCTTGACCAGCATTCGGGTGGTCTGTGCGCCCATGCTGTGGCCCAGCAGGTTGACCGGGTGCTGCGCGTCCCACTGCGGGTAAAAGCCCTTGTAGCACTTGACCGGGTCGTAGCGACTGAAGCCGTAGCGGGCCGAGTACGCCTTGCCGTAATCCACGCAGCCGCCCTTAATCTGGTAATAAAGTTCGGCGGCCCGCTCCCAGTTGGAGCTGATAGGCCCCACGCTCGCCTGAAAGACGTTGTAGCCCTGCGAGTTCAGGTCGGTCACCACGTTCTGAAAAGTGGTGCCGCCCCAGTAGGGGATGCCCAGAAACTCCGTCGGCCCCCAGCCGCCCAGCCCGTGCACCAGCACCAGCGGCACCGACTTGTTGAGGGCCTGGGCGCTCAGTTTTTTTCCCCCCGGAGCGGTGGCCGTGAGGTCACTCGGGGGCGCGGGGGCCAGCGCTTCGGGAGCCTGGGCAGGCAGAGCGGCTCTGCGGGCCGCATAGCTGTCGTTCTGGGGCAGCGCCGGGACCATCGCTGCAGTGGGCGCGGCGATAGTGGCAGCGGCGGCGGGCGCCGTCACGGCGGAACCGGCGGGCGGGGTGGTCTGCCCACAGGCGGCCAGGGCGACGGTCAGGAAAAGTAACGTACCTACGCGGGAAAACTTGTTCATAGCAACCTCGCTGAATTCACACCTGAATTCGCACTGCTGAATACCTGCGCTGAATATCTGCTCCGACGAAACGGGGCCACTCGGACGGGTCACTACTGGTAAAAAACACGGCAACTCCTGCAAACACTGCACTCGCTCTAAATTTCGACTGTGTATAAAAATTAAGCGGCTTTCACCACGCTCTTACATATTCGTCTAGACAATCGGGCGCCGCTCTGCCATGCCAGATCGTCCTCAAGTTCCCTGGAATGCTGGCCTGCTGTGCGTTACTCGGCCACCAGCACTTTCTCCTGCTCTATCAGCACCCGGCCACCTGTGACCTGTACCAGCACCCGCAGGCGGTGACGCCCCGGCGTGAGGCTCAGGCCAAAGCGGTAGGGCAAGGTCTGGGCTATCGGTTGCGGCTGCCCGTCGAGCAGCAGCGACACGCGGGCGGGAGCCTCGGCGGTTTGCAGGTTCAGCACGCCTTGCAGTGGCCCCGCGTTGACTTTTACCGGCAGGGGCCGGGGCGTATCGACCGCGCAGCTCGGGCACTGGCTGGCGGCAAAGCTCTGAAAGAAGGCGGGTTCTTGGGCCACCTCGCCGAACGCTTTCCACTTGGCCGGATTGGCGAACAGGCGGTAGTCGTTGTGGCGCTCCTGCGCTTTGCCGTTGCTCTCGCCGCCCAGCATGTTCATGTCCAGCCAGTTGATGTTCTTCAGGCGCGGATATTTCAGCCACGCGCCCCAGTAGGTTTCGCGCAGCTGCTGCGCCGCGAACGCCGAAAAATCCCGCTCAGGCGCGGCCCCCGAGCGGTGTGAGGCGGCGTATTCCGAGAGCTGGATGGGGTGGTGCGGCGCGTACTGCCGGTAAAAGCCGTCGATGGTGTCCAGCGGGTGTGCGCTTAGCTGGGGCTTTTGCACGTCGCCATTTTCAAACGGCACACTGTACAGGCTCAGGCCCGCCCAGTCCACCGCACCGGGGCCGGGGTAATAGGCGGCGATTTTGCTCAGGTCTCCCGGCATCGGCATCCAGACCAGCGCCACGTTCGGCGCTTCAGTGTGCAGAATGTGTGCCACACGCGCAAAAGTCCGGCGGTAGAGGGCGGGGTCGCGCGACCAGTCGTTGTGCGGGTCGTTCATCTCGCTGGCAAAACGCACGAAGATGGGCAGCCCGGCGGTTCTGGCCTGCTGGGCAAACCGCCGGATAATGTTATCGGAGATGCCCTGAAGCGGCATTCCTGGTTCCAGCGCTAGATGCAGCGCCTTGCCCCGCGACCTGGCCGCCTGCGCGAAACGCCCCGGAAAAATCACGGCGGGGTCGCTGGAATTGCTGAATTTCCAGTACCGGAACAGCACCGCGAAATCGTTCATGCGCGCCTTGAGGCTCGGCGCTTTGCCCCAGGACCCCTGCACGTCGCTGCCGCTGGCATACACGCCGAGCAGTACGCCACGCGGCGGCTCAAACTTTGCCAGTCGCGCCTGGGTGCCGCCCACTTTGGGCACTATCGCCAGCACGTCCAGTTCCTGCCGGAATGGCGCGGCCAGCACTTGCAGGGCGCGGGCGGTCTGAAGGTCGCCGCTTTTGTGGTAGATCGCCCCAGCCTGGTCGTAGGCGCGGGTCGCCGCCGCGTAGTCGCGCAGTGCAACCTGCTCGTCGGCCAGGGCGCGCCAGTTAGCCGCCGAGGGGTTCAGTGCGGCGGCCTGGGCAAAAGCTCTGGCGGCTCCCCGGTGGTTTCCGACCTGCCTGGCCTGGGTACCCAGCGCGTACCAGCCGTCGGCGCTGTGGGGCAGAGGAGTCCTGAACGCGACTTCGGGGCCGGGTGCCGGAACCGGGGGCAAGGGCGGAAGGGCCGGAAGTTCCGATTGCACGGGGTTGCTGGAAGGGGCGCTGCCCGGCGTTGTCTGAATTCGTGGCTGAGTCCCTGGCTGGGGCTGTGGCGGTATCTGTGACTGAGTCTGTGACTGGGGCCGTGGCGGTATCTCTGGCTGTGGCTGCGGTTTTGCCGGTGTGGGGGTGGCGGGCGCGACTGAAGGTTCAGGGTTAGGGGCTGGGGCGTTGGGTTGCAGCTGACTGTACGGATCGCTGGTGGCTTGCGGCGCTTCGCCCGTGCTGGAGGGCCCGACCATCACCGGAGCGTGCCCCTGAACCAGGGTCCAGGCTCCGCCTGCTCCGACCAGAGCGGCCAGTAGGAGCCAGGCCCACTGACCGCCCCGCTTTTTATTGTTCCTGCTGCCACTGCGCCGACTCACGCTTCAGATTACGCGGTGGAGCCCCTGAAAGTTGCCCCGCCGGGTGCCCACGCCGAGGGGAGCGGTCAGGGCTGTCGGCTGGCGGGCTCGACCTGCTACCCTTTGACGCGGCCCGTGACCTATCCAGTCGCCCAGGCCCGGAGGAAACACCTATGAACGCGCCCGTGACCCCCACCGCGCTGGGCAAACCCGCCCTGCCGCCCACCATCCTGATTATTTTGTACGCCACCAGCATCTTGCTTGCCAACGTCACGCTGAACCGGTTTATCCAACTGCCGGTCTTTGGCCTTCTCAGTGTTGGGACCATCTTTTTCGCCGCCGTGTTTACCCTGCGTGATCGTATTCACCGGGCAGGCGGGCTGAAGGCCGTGTATATCGCCATTGCGCTGGCGCTGCTGGTCAATACCGTGGCGGCGGCGGCGCTGCATACGCCGCTGCGCTTTATCGGCGCGTCGTTTCTGGCGATTTTGCTAGGCGAACTGACCGATACCGCCGTGTACCAGCGCCTGCTGCACCGCAACTGGTGGACCCGCGTGCTGGCGAGTAACGCCGTGAGTGTGCCCCTCGACTCCGTTTCGTTTACGCTGCTGGCCTTCTGGGGCACCATGAGCCACCGCGACATTGCCCAGATCATTTTTGCCGATATCGTGACCAAGTACGTCATCGCCGCGCTGTTCGCCTTTCGCGCCCGGCACGTCGCGGTGCAGCCCGCATGAGCGATCAGGCGCACCTGCTGAAAGTCATCGCCAACGCCCGCCCTGACCTTCAGACCGACACCGAGCATGTGCTGCACCTGCCCGAGCTGTGCCCCATGACCCACAACCCCAAGCCGGGCAGCACCCTGACCCTCAAGTACCGCGCCGGGGCGAATCTGCTGGAACTGTTCAGCCTGGACGCCTACATAGACGCCTTCGTGGGGCATCCGGTGGTGCGCGACATGGAATTTTTCGTGCAGACGGTGGCCGAGGACGCCGCCAACGCGCTGGGGCTGGAAGTCACTGCCCTGGCCGAGGTGAGTTACAACCGGCTCCGGCAGGGGCAAAGAATCGTGGTCGTCGCTCCGGGAAAATGAGGCGCCCTAAACTGATGGCATGAACTCACGGCCAGCCCAGGACGACTCCACTCAGCACGACCCGGCTCAGGCCAACGCCGATGAAGCGGTGAATAGCCTCTTTCGCAGTGGTGGGCAAAGTCGCTTCCGCCGGGCGGGGGATGAAGGTGGCGTCGGCGTGCCCGTTCCCGCCGGGCCGCGTCCGATTCGTGGCGGCGCGGAAGCAGCGTGGTCCGCTCAACCTCAGGAGGACGGGACAGACCGCCTGGTGTAGCCGCGTGGTGCAGTCAAGGTCTGCCACTCGGTAAACCCTAGCTACAGCCCCATCTTTACAGCTTCTACTGCGGTTCGCCTGCACCCGCCTCGTCTTTCTTGCGGCGCTTGGGCTTGACCGGGGCCAGTGCGGGCGCGGTCAACACCGGTGCGGGCAGAATGTGCATGGGCGCGGCGTGTTCCTCGGGGCTGCGGCCACACAGGATGTTGTACAGCCGCCGGATATCGTGGGCGCGGGCCTCGTTGTAGCCCTGGCCCACCTTGCCCTCGTAGGTGTTGCGGATGGTCAGGTCGAAGGC
>JAGLBK010000039.1 GCA_018260275.1 Deinococcus sp. | reverse complement strand
TGCAGGTGCTCAAGGATGGCCGCGTTCACGCCACCGTCTACGGCTTCGACCAGAAGTTCGGCACGACCCAGGTGCTCAAGAGCTGGGATTTGTAAGCCCGAGAGCCAAAAAAAGAGTGAGGAATGGAGAAATCCGTCCCTTACTCTTTTTCTGGCTGGTTACGTCGCGTTTACCCCCCTCCTACGCAAGGCCCTCCCCCGCAAAGGGAGAGGGTCATAAAAGCAGCATCTTTACGCAAAATGTTCCAGCTACAGCACGTTTTACTCGCTGTCGTCTTCCCACTCGCGGCTGCGTTCCACGGCCTTCTTCCACTTTTTCATCAGCTTGGCGCGGGTAGCTTCGTCCATCTGCGGCTCAAAGCGCTTATCGACCTGCCACTGGTGGGCGATTTCGTCGGTATTTTTCCAGAAGCCCACGGCCAGCCCCGCCAGGTAAGCAGCGCCCAGCGCGGTGGTTTCGGTGACCTTGGGGCGCACGACCGGTACACCCAGGATGTCGGCCTGGAACTGCATCATCAGGTCGTTGTTGCTGGCTCCGCCGTCCACGCGCAGTTCCTTGAGTTTGGCCCCGCTGTCCTTCTGCATGGCTTCCAGCAGTTCGGCGCTCTGGTAGGCCACCGCTTCCAGCGCGGCGCGGGCGATGTGCGCCTTGGTGGTGCCGCGCGTGATGCCCACGATGGTGCCACGGGCGTAGGGGTCCCAGTAGGGTGCGCCCAGCCCCACGAAGGCAGGCACCAGCATCACGCCGCCGCTGTCGGATACACTGGCGGCCAGGGCCTCGACCTCGGCACTGTCGCGGATGATGTTCAGGCCGTCGCGCAGCCACTGCACCACCGCTCCGCCAATGAAGACCGAGCCTTCCAGCGCGTAGGTGCGCTTGCCGCCTAACTGCCACGCCACCGTGGTCAGCAGCTTGTTCTGGCTGGGCACGGCCTCGCCCTCGGTGTTCATCAGCATGAAGCAGCCGGTGCCGTAGGTGTTTTTCGCCATCCCCTTGGTCAGGCACGCCTGCCCGAAGGTCGCGGCCTGCTGGTCGCCGCCAATCCCGGCAATCGGCACCTGAGCGCCCAGCAGCCCTTCGGCGGTCTTGCCATATTCCTCGCTGCTGTTACGGACTCCGGGCAACACGCTGCGGGGCACGTCCAGCAGGCCCAGCAACTCGTCGTCCCACTCGCCGGTATGGATGTTGTACAGCAGGGTGCGGCTGGCGTTGGTGGCGTCGGTGATGTGCAGTTCGCCGCCGGTCAGATTGTAGACCAGCCAGCTGTCCATCGTCCCGAAGGCCAGTTCGCCCTTCTGGGCGCGTTCGCGTGCGCCTTCCACGTTGTCCAGCAGCCACTTGACCTTGGTGCCCGAAAAGTAGGCGTCCAACATCAGCCCAGTCCTGTCCTGAAAAGTCTTCTCGGTCTTTTCACGAATCGAGTCGCAGAACTGCGCGGTGCGGCGGTCCTGCCACACGATGGCGTGGTGAATCGGCTTGCCGGTCTTGCGGTCCCAGATGACAGTGGTTTCGCGCTGGTTGGTAATGCCGATGGCGGCCAGATCGCTGGCATGAATTCCTGCCTGGGCCAGGGCCTCGGTCATGACGCCCAGCTGGGTGCTCCAGATTTCGGCGGCGTCGTGCTCGACCCGGCCCGGCTGGGGAAAATGCTGCCTGAATTCTTTCTGGCCCGCGCCCACGATGTTCCCCTGATGATCGAACACGATGGCGCGGCTGGAAGTGGTGCCCTGATCCAGGGCAAGGATGTAGTTCTCTGGCATAGCGGCCTCCTTGAACCCCAGCAGTCTGACGGATTTTTTCTTTGAACCACAGCGCCCTGTCTCGTTTCTTATGCTGGGTGTCGCTCCTTTGGGCCAGGCCCGGATCTGGTGGTCGAGAGCGGTGAAATGGAGCGCCTCAGCGTATGCTTTTGCCGATGACCGAGCGCCCTGCACCCACAGAACCACCGCCGTCCACGCTAGGCACAGCGACCGACCCGGCGGTGGTTCAGGCCGTACAGGTCGCGCGGCTGTATTACCAGCAGGGCCTGACCACGGGCGAGATTGCCCGCGAACTGGGCCTGTCGCGCCCCCGCGTGTCGCGGCTGCTGACGCTGGCCCGCCGCACCGGGCTGGTCGAAATTCGGATTCACGACCCCCAGGCACACCCGCAGCAGCTGGAAGCCCAGTTGTGTCAGCGCTGGCCGCAGTTGCAGCCGCAGGTGGTCAGTCTGCCTGCGGGCAGCACTCAGGCCACCCGCATGGAACGGGTCGCGCAGGCGGCGGCGCACTGGCTGGGCACCGGGCTGCGTCCGCGCATGACGGTGGGGCTGGCCTGGGGCAACACGCTGGACGCGGTCGGCCACGCCCTGACGCCGCGCTCACTGCCCGATGTGGAATTCGTGCAGCTGAACGGCAGCGCCAGCGCCTACGACTTTTCCAGCGGCTTCGTGACCGATACGCTGCTGCGCTTTGCCCGCGCGTTCGGGGGCCGCGCCCACCTGTTTCCGGTGCCGACTTTTTTCGACGACCCGGCGACCAAGCAGGCCATGTGGCGCGAGCGTAGCGTGCAGCACGTGCTGGAGCTGCAGCGCCGCGCCGACCTGCTGGTGTTCAGCGTGGGCAGCGTGAATGCGGCCACGCCCAGCCACGTTCACACCGCTGGATATCTGGGTCAGGCCGACCTGCAACAGATGACCGGGCAGGGCGTGGTCGGAGATATCGCCACCATGTTCTTCCGGGCCGACGGACAGAGTCACGGCGTGTCTATCAATGCCCGTAGCAGCGGCCCCAGCCTGGATTTTATCCGGCAGCACCCGCAGACGGTGTGTGTGATCGCCGACCCCGGCAAGGCCCTGGCCGTGCGGGCCGCGCTGGAAGGCGGGCTGGTGCGCACCCTGATCGTGGACGAGACGACGGCGCGGGCGGTGCTGGAGCTGGAGGACTAAGAACCTATCCGGAAAATTCAGGCAGATTGCGTTTTTATTGCACTGGAGGGGCGTCTGAGTTACCCCCCTGCCCAACCCTCCCTGCAAGGCTAGCTGATGCCGAAAAGTCTCTCATGATTCAGGACAGTGCAGTTTCGACAAATGGATCGCCCGATGAATGCGAGGTTTTTAGCCCCTCCACCCTTGCGGGGGAGGTTGGGAGGGGGTAACGTGGAATGCGTCCCAGTGCGTGAAACTACGTTTATGAGTGAGATTTCGGCATTACTCAGCCCCTGCAAGGGGAGAGGGGGAAAACCACGTCACCGACAACGAAATTCTATCTTCAACCTTTGCTTTCCGGACAGGCACTACTCCAGAGCAGGCACTAACCTAGAGGCGGCTGCTCTGCCTGTGGCCGCGAGCACTGGGCCTGCCTGTTCAGCCGGGCTTCCCAGGCGTGCAGGCTGCTGACGATCAGGAAGGCGACCACGACCATCAACGTCCACGACAGCAGTTTTCCCAGGTGAACCGGGTGCCAGCCTGCCGCCTGTTGCGGGTAAACCCACGCGCCCAGCCAGGTAGCGGCATTCTCGGCCAGAAACACAGAGCCGCCGATCAGTACAAAGGCGAGGGGCAGCGGCATGTTCCATGCGCGTTCTCCGGCCACAAAACCCGCCCGTGTGCGCCAGAACGCCCCCAGCAACGCCAGACAGATGACATAGCGCAGGTCGGGGCCGTAGTGGTGCGTAAAAAAATTGAGGTACGCCGTACCTGCCAGCGCCGCTTGCAGGGGCAGGGGCGGCGCGTGGTGCAGGCTCAGGCGACAGCGTTTCCAGGCCTGGGCCATGTAGCTGCCCACGCTGGCGTACATGAATCCGGCGTACAGCGGCACGCCCAGTACCTTGCTCGGGGCGTCTTCCGGGTAGGCCCAACTGCCGTGCGCCACCTTGAAGACTTCGAGCGCAAAACCCAGCACATGAAAGGCCAGAATAACCCCCGCTTCCCGCCACGACTCGAACCGCGCCGCAATCAGCGTAAGCTGCGCCAGCACGCAGCCCAGCAGCAGAAAGTCGTAGCGGGCCAGGCCCCACGCCCCCAGCGGCAGCACCCGCGACAGTCCCAGCAGGGCCACCACCACGAAGGCAAACGTGCAGCTCTGCGCTTCGAGTTTGACAAAGTCCAGCAGGGCGTGGGTCATCGCTGGGCAGTTAAGTGCAGGAGGCCGGGCAGGTCGTCCACCGAAAGTGTGGGCTGGGAGTGTGAGCCGCCAGAGCGTGGGCATTCGCTGCCATTCCCAAGCCCTCTTAAGTTTCCTCTGTCGCCTCACATTTGTCTGTGTGGCACACTGAAAATCATTCAAATTCATTCTGGGAGGTAACACTATGACTGGCCCTTACGACCAACCCCCGGCCCCCGCCACCGAACCCACCGACCTGCCCGCGCCCATTCCCGAGCGGGTGCCCGGCAGCAGCGATACCGGCCCCATAGCCGACCCGCCCGTGAACCCCGACACCCCCGGCCTCCCCGATCCGCGCCCTACCAGCAACCCGGATCTGCCCGGTATGCCCAGCCCCATGCCCATGCCAGCGATGTAATACGACTTTGAAAAATAGTTTGGACATCCAAGCTATTTTTCCGAACGGAGCGGTCAGGCCCCTTCATGGGTGCCGTTCTGACCAAGAAGTGAGTGAAAGAAAATACGGTTCTGGACGACACGGAGCAAATTCGGGCGCTTTTTACGGATTTGCGAAGTATAGTCCAGAACCGTATAAAACGGCACTGGCAAGCCTCCAGCTCCGAAGTGGGTTGGAGGTTTTTGTTGGTCGGGCGGGCTACTGGCCTTTTCTGGTCTGCTGCCAGAGAATCACGCCGTTGGCGATCATCAGGACTACCGACATGACGGCAAAGGGCACGTTTTCTTTCTGAAAGAACCGGATAGCCAGGATGCCCCAGCCGCACACCAGCGCGGTGGTCAGCCAGATTCGCCAGGCGGGAGTCTTCATCGTTCAGTCCTCATGCGGTTCACGGTAGCTTACAGCATTTGACAAAAAGACGATGTGTCTTTTTGGCGAGCGAAGCGGGCAGGCCCCATACGGGTGCCGTTCTGCCCAAGAGAGCGAGTGCAAAAGCTTGAGTAGGTCGAAGAATGGAGCAGGTGGCGGTGATGTTCCGACGCATGCGTAATTCGGAGAACTGCTCTATTTGCCCACGCTGGAAGCCAGCGCCGCTCTGAGGGCCGCCGCCGCGTTTAGGGTGCCCTGGCCGCAGCTCCTGCATGAATCGGGATCGCACCGGCCTCCTGGAAAGGGCGTGGCCGTCCGGGTCAGCAAGTCGCGTAATTGCGCTGGGGTCAGCCTGGGCCGCACGCTGAGCAGCAGACTGGCGACCCCCGTGGCGTGTGGCGCGGCAAAACTGGTGCCATTTGGCTCACGCTCTCCGCCTACCCCCGACAGACTGCTGGCCACGATGCCGTGCCCTGGTTCCCCCCCTGGCGCGGCGAGGGCCACACTTTTGCCCCAGTTGGCGTACGCGGGGCGCTGCCCGCCGGGGTCCACGCTGGTCACGGTCAGGACGCTACGGCACCCGGCGGGCGAGTATCCGGCGCTGTCTTTGCTGTCGTTGGCGGCTCCGGCGACGATCAGTGCTCCTTTGGCCGTCACCTCGTCTATGGCCTTCTGAATACGTGGGTCGCAGCCCGTCAATGGAATAAAGTCGGCAAACAGGCTCAGGTTGATGATCCGGGCCGGGTTGGGGTTGGCGGGGACGCCAGTGACGGGCAACCCGGCCGCCCAGCGCAGACCGTCGATCAGGTCGGTGGGGTCGATCAGGCCGTCGGTGCCTGCCACGCGCACCGCCACGATTCTGGCCTGGGGGTTCAGGCCCGCCATGCCCTGTCCGTCGTGGGCCGCCGCGATCAGGTTGGCGACGATCTCGCCGTGATAGCTCAATTCACCGACTCCGCTGGCGTCCGGGTCGCGGCCATTACCGTCTCCGGCGCGGCGCGGGTCGTGTACGAAGTCGTACCCATTGACCAGGCGCCCGGCCAGCTCCGGCGACTTCACGTACCCGGTATCCAGCACCGCCACCGTGACCGGCCCGCCCACTTTGCCCACCGGAAACTGTGCCCAGGCTGCGGGGGCGTCTATCGCCTGCATATCCCACTGCCGGGCAAACAGCGGGTCACGCGGGGCCGAGTTACCGGGAAGGGCCTGCGCCCTTGGGAGTTGGCTGGGAAGTGGGGGGAGTTGGTCGGGAAGCAGACTGGGCACGGAATGGGGCAGGGGAGGTCCCTGAACGGGCGGCTGTTCGTCTGGGGACAGCGGCACGATCTCGACGGAGGCCGTGGTGGTGGTCTGTGCCACCGGAGCAGCCGGGCTGGACGGCACAGGCACCAGCTTCAGGGCCAGAACGGGGCTGCCCAGCAAAGCGAGGGTCAGGGCAAGGGCGAGGCGGGACATGGCCCCCAGTCTCGGCGCTGCGGCTGATGGCTGCCTGAGCGGGCGTTAAGCGACTGACCATCTCCGGGGGCCTTGGCGCTAAGATCGGCAGATGACACAGCCTTCTGTGCGGGCTTCTGCGGCTCCTTCTGGGCCTGCGGGAGAGTCGGTGCGTCCGGTCATCGTCCTGACCGGAGCGTCCAGCGGTATTGGCCTGGCGACGGCGCGTGAGCTGGCCGCCCGGAATTACGCGCTGGTGCTGGCTGCCCGCCGGGCTGATCAACTTGAGCGGCTCGCCCGCGAACTCGACCCCAGCGGCTCGCGGGTGCTGGCGATTCCCACCGACGTGACCGACGACGCCTCGCGCCGTGAACTGGTGCGGCGGACCCATGAGCAGTTCGGGCGCATCGACGTGCTGATCAACAATGCGGGCGTCACCGTCGAGCATGGCCGCTGGTGGGACGACCCCGACCCCCTACGGGTGCTGCGCGTGAATCTGGAAGCGCCGATCGAACTGGTGCGGCTCGTGCTGCCCGAAATGCGTCAGCGCGGAAGCGGCCACATCGTCAATATCGGCTCGGTGGCGGGCAGGGTCGGGACCAATGGCATGTACAGCGCCAGCAAATTCGGGCTGCGCGGCTTCAACGATGGGCTGCGGCGTGAGCTGCTAGGTACGGGTGTCGCCGTGAGTCTAGTATCGCCGGGCTTTGTGCGGAGCGAGATGACCGCCAGTGCCCGCCTGCCCATGCCGGGGCCGCACGTGATCGCCCAGGCCGTCGCGGAGGTGCTGCTGCGCCCACGCCGCGAGGTGATCGTGCCGCGCGTGTACCGCGTCATAGCCCTGCTGAGCAGCGTCGCGCCGGGTCTGGCCGATCAGCTGGTCAGCAGGGTGATCATCGGGCGGCGCTACGGGCCGTAAGCCGTAAGAGAGGGTGGGGGGACTGATCTTTTCTGCGCTGTACAGCTGGCTGCGGCCCATGCTGCGGTCTTGTAGGCGGCAAGACCACCACCGGGCCAACGGCAGATGAAGAACGGGTTGACGAAAAGCTGGTTTTCCGCTTTTAGAATGGCCGGGTGAATCCCGCAAAGATTGCCTTTAAGGCGGCCCTTCCCCTGATCGAACGGGCGACTCTGGGCGTGGACCGGGCGTTCAGTAACTTCATTCAGCCCCGGCGCATGAAGGGCAAGCTGATCTTGCAGATGTACGTGGGCTGGGGCACGCCCGGCGAGGTCGAACTGACCGGGCGGGTGTTGCTGCCCAGAGACATGACCCCGGCCCGCAAGGGCGATCCGCGCTGGCGCAACTTCGAGAACATCGTGCGGCGGCTTTCTTCGCGGGAAGTGGGGGGCGTCAAGGTGGTGGGCGTGCTCGATGGGCAAAGTGCCGAGGGCACCAGTGATGTGGACGGTTACTTTACCCTGCACTTTGCCCCCCCCGTACCGCTGCCGGGCGGCTGGCACGAGGCCACGGTCAGCATCGTGGGCCGCGAGGGGCACAGCCGCGCCCGCGTGCAGGTGGTCGAACGGGCCAAATTTGGCATCATCAGTGACCTCGACGACACGGTCATCCAGTCCGACGTGACCAGCATTCCCCGGATGCTGACCACCGTCCTGACCGGCAACGCCCGTACCCGCACGCCTTTTCCGGGTGTCGGAGCGCTTTACCGCGCCCTGACCCGCGATGGACAGGAACGCAACCCGATCTTTTATGTCTCCAGCAGCCCGTGGAATTTCTTCGATCTGCTGTGGCAGTTTCTGGATTACCGCCGTATTCCGCTGGGGCCGCTCTTTTTGCGCAACTGGGGGGCCGACCTGCTCAAGGGGCATGGCGGCTACAAGCACGAGGTCATCGAACGGATTTTCCAGCGTTTTCCAGACCTCAAATTCGTTCTGGTCGGCGACAGCGGCGAAAAAGACCCCGCGATCTATGCCGAGATCGTCCGGCGGCATCCGGGGCGGGTGCTGGCGGTGTATATCCGCGACATCAGCGAGGCCTTCCGCGACGAGAGCATCGGGCAACTGCGTGCGGAAGTCCACAAGGCGGGGGTCGATCTGGTGCTGGCGAGCGACAGCCTCACGGCGGCCAGTCACGCGATGGCGCTGGGCCTGATCACGCCGCAGGGCTACCGCAACGTGATGAGCAGCCTGGCCCGCACGTATCAGACTGCCCCAAACTGAGCCTTTTTCCTCAGATCACGCGGCGTTCGGGCAAAGTCTGTCCCTGGCTCACGCGGCGTTCCAGCCAGCGCACCACCCGCGTGAGCAGAAAGGTCAGCACGAAGTACACCGCGGCCAGCACCGCGTACACCTCGAACTGGCGATAGGTCGCGTTGGTGATGTAGCGGCCCTGGCTGAACAGTTCCTGCAAGGTTACGGCGCTCGCCAGACTGCTGCCGAGAATCAGGCTCACGAATTCGTTGCCCAGGGCGGGCAGGGCCACTCGCCACGCCTGCGGCAGCACCACGAAGTGCACCGCCTGAGCGCGGGTCAGCCCCAGGCTGCGGGCCGCCTCGATCTGGCCGACGGGCACGCTGCTGACGCCGCCGCGCACGATCTCGGAGGTGTACGCCGCCGAGTACAGCCCCAGCGCCAGCACCGCCGCCGGGAACCCGTCGAGGGTCAGGCCCAGCGCGGGCAGGCCGTAATAAATGACGCTGAGCAGCACGATCAGCGGAATGCCGCGTACCACTTCCACGTAAGCGTTGCCCAGCGTACCCAGCACGGGAAGACGGAACACCCGCGCCAGCCCCAGCAGCGTGCCGAACACCACCGACACCACGAGGGCGCACAGACTGACGGCCAGGGTCAGCCCCAGCCCGGTCAGCAGCAGGTGCGGGTACTCGCCGGAAAAAACCGTTCTGAATCCGGTGAGCAGGTCATTCATCTGTTCTTCAGTTTAAGCTGACGGCCCACTGACATTTGACTGCTACCTTAATGGCCGAAAGTCGGTGCCGTCCACCCAGCCGGGGCAGGGGCCTGACGCAGACTGCCGCCCCTGGGCCGGGGTCTGAATTCTCTCCTGACAGGTGATACGTCCATGCGCCCCGCTGCGCGTCGAAACGCCCACAACACTTTTTCCAGCCTGCAACAGCTGATCGACTGGCTTTACGTTCGCAGCCGAACCTAGCGGGCTGCACAGTCGGTCAGGCCCAGGCGGCCTTGAAGCCCGGTTTGCTCCAGGCTTCCGCCGCCCTGGTCACGGGACATGCTTTTTTCTGATTTGAACTACAGGACGGTGCCCTATGCGCGGTTACTTCGCGCTTCTTACAGCTGTTGGATTTGAAGTTTTCGGAACGCTTTCGCTGAAATTCGCCTCGCTCGGTCAGTTGCCGCTGGGCTGGCTGCTCACGGCGGCGTGCGTGGTGGCGTCTTACATGCTGCTGTCCATCTCCTTTCGCCGGATTCCGGTGGCGGTGGCCTTCGCGGTGTGGGAAGCGGCGGGCCTCGCCCTGATTACCGTGCTGGGCTTCGTGCTGCTCGGAGAAACCCTGACGCCGGTCAAGGGGCTGGCGCTGCTGGGCCTGGGTGCCGGGGCGTACCTGCTGCACCGTGGTTCGCGGGGGGCCGAAGCATGAACGGCACCCCGTTTCTGATCGTGGCCGCGCTGCTGGATGTCTGGTCTAACGTGCTGCTCAAGCAGGCTGACGGGTTCAGGCACTGGAAACCCTTTGTGCTGGCGATGGTGCTGGTCGTCGGGGCGTTCGGAATGCTGGGGCTGGCCCTCAAAACGGTGCCGCTGGCGACCGCCTATGCCACCTGGGGCGCCTTCGGGCTGGTCCTGACCGCGCTGCTGAGCCGCAAACTCGACGGCACCCGCCTGACGCCGACGGCCTGGGCGGGTGTGCTGCTGATCGTGGTCTGTGTGCTGGTGCTGCATAGCCCGGCCTGAGCGCCCGCAGACGCCGTTTGCTAGACTGCGGCCATGAACGCCCTGTGTTGCTCCTGCCTGCGGTAAGCAGCGCTCTTACGCTTTGCCCCGCGCCCTTTCTTTCGGAAGTCGGCGCGGTTTTTTATTGACTTGGCTTGTACTAGAACAGCCAAAAAGGAAGTGCCATGACCAAGACGCCCGACAGCAACATTTACCTCTACGACACCATGCAGCGCCAGAAGGTGCAGTTTGTGCCCAATACGCCGGGCCACGTGGGTTTTTACCTGTGCGGGCCGACGGTGTACAGCGACGCCCACCTGGGCCACGCCAAGATGGGGGTGGCCTTCGACGTGGTGCGCCGGGCGCTGCTGCACTTTGGGTACAAGGTGCGCTTTGTGTCCAACATCACCGACGTGGGCCACTTGCAAAACGATAGCGACGACGGCGAGGACAAGATCGCCAAACGCGCCGCGCTGGAACAGCTTGAGCCAATGGAGGTGGCCGACAAGTATTTCTGGTCGTTCGCCCGCGACATGGAAAACCTGAACGTCATGAAACCCAGCATCAATCCCCGCGCCACCGGGCACATCGGCGAGCAGATCAAGCTGATCGAGGAACTGATCGCGCGTGGGCACGCCTACGAGTCGGGCGGCAGCGTATACTTCGACGTGCGCAGCTGGCCCGGGTACGGCAAGCTGTCGAACCGCAAGCTGGACGATCAGGAGGAAGGCACCCGCGAGGCCGTGCGCGAGGAAAAGCGCGACCCCCGGGACTTCGCACTGTGGAAAAAAGCCGAGGCCGGGCACATCATGCGCTGGGATTCGCCCTGGGGCAGCGGCTTTCCGGGCTGGCACATCGAATGCAGCGCCATGAGCCTCAAGTATCTGGGCGAGGGTTTCGACATTCACGCGGGCGGCCTGGACCTGCAATTTCCGCACCACGAGGCCGAAATCGCGCAGGCTGAGGCCGCCGGGCACCCGTTTGCCCGCCACTGGATGCATAACCACATGCTGACCATCAACGGCGAGAAGATGTCCAAATCCAAGGGCAACTTCACGACTATTCAGGACTTGCTGGGCAAATATGACCCGATGGTGGTGCGCTTTTTGCTCGTCAGCAGCCACTACCGCACCAACACCGAGATGAACGACGAGGCCTTCGAGTCGGCCCGCAACGGCTACCGCCGCCTGAGTGAAGCCCTGGGCGAAATCGAGCGCCGTCTCAGGGAGGCTCCAGACGCCCCCGACAGTCACGACGCTGCGCTGGAAGGCAAGATCAGGGTGCACGCCGGGGCCTTCGAGGACGCCATGCGAGACGATTTCAACACACCTAAGGCGATCGCGGCGCTGTTCGGCCTGACCACCGACCTCAACGCGGCGCTGGCCGCGGGGACGCCTCCGCACAGCACACTGGAACTGGCCCGCGACACCTACCGCACGCTAGGCGGCGAAGTGCTGGGCCTGTTCGCCGACGGCGGCAGCGCGGCGGCAGCGGCCCAGGACGACGGCGAAGTGGTCGGCGCCCTGATGGAACTGGTGCTCAAGGCCCGCCAGAACTACCGCCTGCAAAAGCAGTACGCCGAGGCCGACGAACTGCGCGACACCCTGACCCGCGTGGGCGTGACCGTCGAGGACACCAAGGACGGCCCGCGCTGGAAGCGTTGAACCTGGAAACATTAAGATTCGTCGGCAGTCAGACAGCTGTCAGAATGGCGCGGCTAACCTGACGTCGGCTTACTCATACTTACTTCCTTGACGCACGACAGGCGCACCCGGCGAACCAGGTGCGCCCGCCGTGTTTTTGGGTCAGGTGTTTTCCGTGAACCACCACGCCGCGTAGGGCGGCACGTTCAGCGTCCAGGGCGTCAGGTCGTACTCGTAGCCGCTCAGGCGCTCGGTGGCGCGGTCGCCCAGCTGTTCACGCAGGATGTTCAGGGGCAGTTCGGCGGGCTGGTCGCTGAAGTTGTAGACCTGCACCATGCGCCCCAGCGGGTGTTCGCGGCGCAGCAGCAGCAGGCGGGCGTCGGGGCTGGGCAGCACCCCGGTCTCGATGCTGGCGTGCAGGTGCGGCGTGCCCTGCCGGACGTGAATCAGGTGGCGCAGCCCGGCGTTGACCTGTCCGGCGGGGGTGTCGGGGTGGGCCTGGGCGTCGGCGGCGGCCTGCCAGTCCATGCGCGGGCGGTGAACCCAGCGGTTGTCGGCGGCGTGCTCAGGTACGTCCTGGTAGCCGTAGTCGTTGAGCAGCGCCAGTTCGTCGCCCATGTACAGCAGCGGCACCCCGCCGAAGCCCAGAGTGACGGTATGCAGCAGCAGGAGCCGTTTGACGGCCAGTTCGACCTGTGCGGCGTCGCCCCCTTCCAGGGCCGCTTCCAGGCCCGCCAGGCTGGCGGCGCTGCCGCTGATGCGGCGGTCCCCGGTGTCCGGGTTGAACTGGAACACCAGCCCCCGTGCCCAGCTGCCCTCATATTCGCCGCTGTAGAAATCGCTCAGAAAATGGCGGTGGGCTGGCCCGCTGAGCCCCGCCCGCGCCGCGTCCTCGTCGCTGATAGCCCAGCCAATGTCGTCGTGGCAGCGCACGTACAGGCCCCAGGTGGTGTTCGTCGGCTTGGGTGGGAAGGCCCGCAGCGCTTCCCCCAGCAGCCGGGTATTCTGGCTTGCCAGCGTGCTCCAGAGCTGCACCATCAGGCTGTTGTGGTAGGCCATGTCGCTGACCTTGCCGTGGTGGTCGCGCGTGCCCAGATAATGAATCAGGTCGCCGGGCGCCACGATCGCCTCGGCCTTGAACGCCACCGCCGGGGCCACGATTCGTACACACGCCCGCAGCGCCCGCGTCAGGTGGTGTACCTCGGGCTGGTTCTGGCAGTCGGTGCCCAGCCGCTTCCAGATAAAAGCGATGGCGTCAAGCCGGAACACCTCCACGCCCCGGTTGGCGAGGTACAGGATGATGTCCAGAAACTCGCGCAGCACCGCCGGATTGCCCCAATTCAGGTCCCACTGGTAGCGGTTGAAGGTCGTCCAGACCCAGCCTCCCTTGCCTGCTTCTCCGGCTGCCTCGTCCCACGTAAAGTTGCCCGGCGCGAACTCGGGAAAGACCTCGGGGAGCGTCTGCTCGTAGGCGTCGGGGGCCACGCGATCCGGAAAAATATGGAAATAGTCGCGGTATTTGGGGTCGCCCGCACGGGCCTTGACCGCCCACTCGTGTTCCTGCGCCACGTGGTTGAGCACCAGATCGAGCACCAGACTGATGCCCGACGCCCGCAGCCGGGTCGCCAGCGCCGAGAGGTCGTCCATCGTGCCGAGGTCGGGGCGCACCGCGCGGTAATCCTGCACCGCGTAGCCGCCGTCGTTTTCACCGTCGCGGGGGCGCAGCAGCGGCATCAGGTGCAGGTACTTGACGCCCAGTCCGCGCAGGTAAGGCAGTTTCTCGCTCACGCCTTGCAGGGTTCCGGCAAAGCGGTCGGCATAGGCCACATAACCGATCATCTCGGGTTGTTGCAGCCAGTCGGGGCGCAGCAGCCGCGCCTCGTCGAGTTGCCGGAGTTCGCCGGGCCGGGCGTGGAAGGCGTGCAGCATCACTTCCATCAGGCTGTCGAGCAGTTCGTTGGTCTGTTCGCCGTACACCGCTTCGAGGCTCTCGACGAGTTCGGCGCCGTAACGCTCCAGCCGCAGCAAAAAAGTGTCGGCGTCGCGGTCGTCGTCGAAAGCGGGCCGCAGCCGGGAAGCCAGATCGGATTTGAGCATGGGCTACAGCATAAAGCGCGGGCTGGGAGCGTTTCCATTAGGCTTACGCCTTCGCCGGACCGGTAAGTCCCCAGGCCACTAAGCCAGACAACAAAGAAGGACAGCCCCATCTGGAAGCTGTCCTGTCTAAAACGGCTGCTTTACTTCAGGTCGCTGCGGGCCACGTTGAGGTAGACCGCCACTTCGTCCATGCTCTCGACCTGCGAGAGCGGCACCAGATGGTGCTGGCCGTCGGTGCTGTCGGTGCGCGTCAGCTTGAGCTGATCCCCGGCAAGGTGATCCACGGTGCCCACGTGCTCACCGTTTTTGTCCTTGACCTGAAGGTGCTCGCCTTCGCGCCCCAGGCGGTCTTTGAGATGCTGCTCGATCCTCTGGGCAATCTGGTTAGCTTCATTCATGCCTTCAGCCTAGGCAAAAACTGGCGTCCGGCCATGACAGAAGCCTCAAGACAGACTTAGAAATGAACATTCCTACACAATTCGGCAATTTACGCGGCTAAGACACGGTTTGAGCGAGTGCGGGCTACCGTAACAGAAAACAAAAGTAACAAGAAATTCATTTTATTTACCGACCGGTAAGTAAACTCCCGGTATGAATCCTTTACTTTTGACCGCCATCATCGCCATGACCACCGCCCTCGTCTGCTACAGCCTGGGCGTGTGGGGAGAAAAACGCGCGGGCACCCTGAAGCCCATACATCTGGCCGCCTTCTGGAGCGGGCTGCTGTGCGACATGACTGGCACCGAGATGATGCGCCGCATTGCCGAAACGGGGGCCGTCGGCGGAGGGGGCTTTAACCTGCACGCGGCGCTGGGGGCGGCGGCGCTGCTGCTCATGGGCATTCATACCGTGTGGGCGACCATCACTTACATTCGCCACAACACCGAACTGATGCGCACCTTTCACCGCTTCAGCCTGGGCGTCTGGAGCCTGTGGCTGATTCCTTTCGTCAGTGGGCTGATTCTCGCCAACCTCCCGTATCACTGAAGCCTCACTGAACCCTGGCTGAAGCTCCTTGTGTAACTTCAGTTAAGGCTCAGATGAAATGAAGCGGCAAGCGACTTGCTACGCTGTAGCCCTGATGGAGTTACGGCGTAGCGTGTTTTCGGTTGGGTTTCTGCGGGCAGGACAGTTGCAGGCGGGGCTGTTGCAGGCAGGTCTGCGTTGAGCGGCGGGCTGGTGGCCCTGCTCGACGATGTGGCGACCATTGCCAAGGTCGCGGCGGCGTCCCTCGACGACATTGGGGCGGCGGCGGGGAAGGCGGGGGCCAAGGCTATCGGGGTCGTGGTGGACGATACGGCGGTGACGCCGAGTTATGTGGCTGGCTTTGCCCCCGAGCGCGAACTGCCGATCATCAAGCGTATTGCCGTGGGGTCGCTGCGCAACAAGATCGTGTTTATCCTGCCCGCGATCATGCTGCTCAGCGAGTTTTTGCCTGCCGCCATGGAACCGCTGCTGATGGTGGGCGGCGTTTATCTGTGCTTCGAGGGGGCCGAGAAGGTCTATGAAGCCGTGACAGGCCATGGCGGAGCGCACGCCGACTCACCTGATGGAGCTGAAGCGCCCGCCCTGAGCGGCAAAGCCCACGAGGAAGCGATGGTGTCCGGGGCCATCCGCACCGACTTTATTCTGTCGGCAGAAATCATGGTGATCGCGCTGGCCGAGGTCGCCACGCAGCCCTTCGTCTCGCGGGCCATCGTGCTGGTCGTGGTCGCGCTGCTGATCACGGCGCTGGTGTACGGCGTGGTCGGCCTGATCGTCAAGATGGACGATATCGGGCTGCATATGGCTAAAAGCGGCTCCGGCGCGGCGCGGGGCGTGGGCCGGGCGCTGGTGACTGGAATGCCCGTGATTATGTCGGCCCTGTCGGTCATCGGAACGGCGGCGATGCTGTGGGTCGGCGGACACATCATCATTGCCGGGCTGGAGCACTTTCATTAGACCTCCTGCGAAAGTCAGCTGGTAAATTTTAGAGGTGTCAAACGGTCAATTTGAGCAGGTTCTGAAATTGA
>JAGLBK010000399.1 GCA_018260275.1 Deinococcus sp. | reverse complement strand
AACCCGGACGAAATTCTGCATACTCAGGTTTTTGGGTGCAGAATAAGAGATGAACACTCTCCAGCACGCCAAATATCAGGCCGATTCACTGCATGACTATGCGTTGAACTATCGCCCACTTTTTAGGGACATCCGGGTCTTCAACACCTTCGAGTCGCTTCTGACTGGCATTTTGGGAAGCGGGTCAGGATGTATACAACGAATCGCTGCAAGCATTCCCGGGGCCGCTGACAATAGTGAAAGGCGTCTGCGACGCCTTGTTCATGACGAAAACAAACGGGTGTCTTTCAGTCCTGACAATTTGAGTCAGACCCTCACACGTGAGGGTGCCCAATTTCTGCACGATGCCGATAGCGTTGAGGTCATTGTTGATGGCTCTGACCTCCGTAAGCCTCAGAGCCAGAACCTCCCCTATCTCGACCATGTTCGTGATTTACAAGGGCAGCTTATAAATGGCTATCGCACTCTAGAGGCCATTGGGCGGGCGTCCGACGGACGCCAGGCCATTCTGTTCCAGCAGACATACAGCACCCAAACCCCCAACTTTATCAGCGAGAAACGCATTTTGAAGGATGCGCTTTTTGCCATCGTTCGTGAGCTACGAGCCGCTGGCGTGCAGAAAATCACCTTCATCATGGACAGAGG
>JAGLBK010000398.1 GCA_018260275.1 Deinococcus sp. | reverse complement strand
ACTTTGCAAATCAAATTTTTTTATTTTATTTTTAGGATGAGGGGCGGAGGGGGAGCCAATTGCTACGATCTTGACCAATTTGCCGTTTTCAGCAGCAAAAATTGCTGCGGGAAAGGCGAGTGAAATTTGCTGACGTTAAGGTCAGCAAAATGTCCAGACTTTTTGACTGCTTTCAATTCGTCAAAACTTGGCTGTCATCTCTTTCACTCTCATGCCTTTTTCTTCTTCTTTTTTTTTTTCTTTTTTTCTTTTTTTTTTTTTTTTCGTGTGTGAATTCTGGTATTCCTTCTTTAATTTCCCCCGGTGAATCACTGTCACCACGATGGATGTGTACGAGTTTTTTTTTTAAGAATGTAATTTAATTGCACGATTTAATAATATAGGCGTTTTGCAGGCGATATCGAGAAAATTAATTGTTATTACTAATGTAGTTCTTCTTCTTCAAAAAAAAAAATTAATTAATTAATTAATTAAAAAAAATTAACAATTCCAGAGAATTATCATGTGGCATTCCAAAACATTCCAAAAAAAATTTTTTTCTTCTCTTTCCATCAAAACGTAAAGAAAAAAAGAAATAATTCAAAGCACAAATTCGAAATTTGACAAATGGGTCAGATCGGCCAAATTGAATTATTTTGAATGAATGA
>JAGLBK010000397.1 GCA_018260275.1 Deinococcus sp. | reverse complement strand
GGAGTCGTGGCTTCCAAACCTCAGACATGTCCAGAGTTTACAATTCGACAACAACTTTCCGCGTTATCAATAAGCGGCGTTGGAAGATGCATATGTCACACGAACAGGCTGGCGTCTTTCCTGAAATACGCGGCCAGTCGCCGGATATGCTCCGCCGTGAAATCGCGTTTGCCTGCACACAGGCGGCTGATGGTGGCCTGTTCGATGCCCGTCGCTTCGGCCAGGGCATGTTGTGACAGCCCGCGCTGCTCCATCGCGTAGCGCAAGTTGACTGCCGGATTGTTGGGCAATTTGGGGTAAAAGTCATCCTCAAATGCCTGAATCCGGGCCGCCAGCAGCGCCGCGAACTGCTCCAGCGGGTGAGATTCATCTTCGCCAATCTCGTGCATCAGCACCCGCAGGGCCTCTATCGCCCGGTCATTTTCTGCTTCGCTGGTAATGGGAGTGAGCAGTTCGGGCGCAAGGCCGTGAATGGTCTGGGCCGCCTGGGTCAGTTCTGGAAGGTTCAGGGCGTCCATTCGTCGTACTCCTTGTGGGTCAATACGGCTTCAATCATCAGCCGCCGCCCGGCAAAATTATTGATAACGCGGAAAGTTGTTGTCGAATTGTAAACTCTGGACATGTCTGAGGTTTGGAAGCCACGACTCC
>JAGLBK010000396.1 GCA_018260275.1 Deinococcus sp. | reverse complement strand
GGTCAGCCAGATGGCCGCTTCATCAAGGAAGAGGAGTTTCAGCCACCCTTCAGAAGCCCCTTTTTTGCGACTTCAAGGGTGTCCTCGAAGTCCTGCTTCTCCTGGGGGTCTGCTTCACCTGCGACGACCAATCGGGTTCGTTGCCAACTGGTGTTGAGGCGGTGGAGTTGAGCGTTGAGAGCAGAACGTTTCAGCGTGACGCCATGCCTGTCCTGAAGGTATTCGGAGAGGGTCCGAGTGTTCCACGTTCGGTCGCCCTGAGCAAGCAGAGTACGCACATCTTGAGCAATTTCAGGCGTGAAGCGGCTTGTACGTCCAGGGTGGACGCGCTCCTTAAGCGCGTCCAGGCCACCCTTACGGTAAAGGGCGATGACGCGACGGACTCGTGGCGAGGTCATGATGCCCATTGCCTCAATTTGATATGAGGAAAGTCCCTGATGGGCATGCCAGAGGGCAAAGTACCGCTTTCGTTCGCAAGGGAGGACATGGTCTGCGAACAACAGTTTCTGAAGCCTTGCGGCGTCTTCTGAGGTAAGGGCAGGGTCAAGGCGTCTGATAATGTAGTTTATACCCGCCAGCTACTTAAGATGAGCGATATATGACTTCTGACTTTTATCGTCGGTGGGGTATTGAGATATCTGATGCCGAGAGAACCAAAAA
>JAGLBK010000395.1 GCA_018260275.1 Deinococcus sp. | reverse complement strand
ACCCTACTGCAACGGGTAGCAGAGAGCCTGGGAGCCGCAAATCAAAAAATTCTGATTGCCCCCCTGGGCCGTTACGGTCTACCCGGCTGGGCCACCGTGCCGGACACCCGACCGGGTGAAGGGCCGCTGGCCGGGCTGGAGTTGGCGCTACAGCTTGCCCAGCATGAATGGGTCGCCTTTGCTGGAGTCGATCAACCCCTGCTGACTCCGGCTTACTGGCAGGTGCTCTACGCGGCCCGGCAGCCCGACTGTTTAAGTGTTCAGGCACTCGACCCACAGGGACAGCGGCAGCCACTGGCCGCGCTCTATCACGTCAGCCTCTTGCCCGGTATCACGGCCCAGCTGGATGCGGGAGAAAGGCGGCTCCGGCTGGCCTGTCCTACACACAGAATCAGGGAAGTGACTGGTCTGCCAGAGGTGTTTTTCCGAAATATCAATTACGTTGAAGACCTCGAACAGCTGGCACAGTCCTACGAATAGCTGAGGCGGTTGCTGTAGCCACATTTTAGCGTTCCGCATAGGGGCGTGAACGACACGGGTGCATCCCACCCAAATGGGATGGATGGCAAGGGAGGACGTTTTTGCTGTGCTGGTCACACGCCCCCTCACCCTTCCGCCGCTTCGCGGCTCCCTCCCTCTCCCACGAGTGGAGAGGGCTAAG
>JAGLBK010000394.1 GCA_018260275.1 Deinococcus sp. | reverse complement strand
GAATCGCAAAAGTGGTTCAACACTGCTCGCGATGTCAAACAACTTGCTCAACGTATCACTGTCATCAACGACCGAGAAGGTGACATTTTTGCCTTCTGGGTGTACCTCCAGCAACAGGAGATGTTCATGGTAACCCGTGCCCGCCAAGACCGCAGTCTTTGTGAGGTGGTTGGACGCTCTGGCAAGCTGTGGAAACGCTTGGCTGAAACTGAGGTTTGTGGCTGCTTCAATCTTCAACTTGCCAGGGATGAAAAAGAACAGCGTAGTGCGAGGAAAACGGTGTTTTCCGTGCGCTTCACACCCATCACCCTGAAATCCCCGAAATATGTTCGCCGTGGTGAGCAGGTTCCCAGAGTTGACCTCCGTGCTATCGAGGTACAGGAATGCTTGGAGTTCGTGCCCGAGGGGGAAACGCCCGTTGTTTGGCGTCTTCTAACGAATCACGAAGTGACTACATTTGAGCAGGCTCTACAAATAGTGCAGTGGTACGTGTACCGCTGGCGGATTGAAGAAACGTTCAGCGCACTCAAGACACGTGGCCTTGATTTGGAGTCCACACGCCTCACCGCTGGAGAAGCTGTGATGAAGTTAGGCATCATGGCCTACGACAGCGCAACTAAGGTCACGGAACTCATCAAGGCCCGTGAGGATAAAACGACGCCCGCA
>JAGLBK010000393.1 GCA_018260275.1 Deinococcus sp. | reverse complement strand
ATCAACAAGGCGCGTAGTTGCGCGGCGTTCGTCATGCAGCCAGTAAGGTTTTTCCATGAAGGTTGCCTTACATGACCTGCACTGATAGCGACGGCGCTTCAACATCAGGCGAACTCGTTTGCCGTGAATCGGTGTGTCCTTTACCTGCTGGTCAATCCGCCCTATCCCCTTGTAGTCGTGCATCGTGCCACACTTCGGGCAGGCGTCAGGCAGCCCGTCCCAGCCGTCAACACTGTCCGCAGGTGTGAAGGTTTCCACCTCTAGGACGTACTCATCGCTGGATTCCAACGCTTTGAGGACGCGGGTATCCCGCAAAGCAAGAGAGGGGATTTCACTCCCCTCAAGCACACGATATTCCGACATTTTAGAAGCCTACATTGAACTGCGGAGTCTGGGGTAAATCAGCATCCGTTCCTGATTAGTGCTTGGATTCCTGAGAATTATTTCAGTGAATCCCCTCCGCGCCTGTGACTGAATAACTTGTGTAATTTGAAGTGATTCCCGAACACAATCGGCCATGCTGCTGTAACTGCCCTCCTCAGTCATCTGCTGGAGAGTTTTTACACTGGCGTCGTCAAAAGTGAAGACAACTCGCTTATTGATAACGCGGTTAGTTGATGTCGCCTTCTGGCTTACTCAACGTCCAGGGGAATCGAGTTTGCGCTGCTGCCG
>JAGLBK010000392.1 GCA_018260275.1 Deinococcus sp. | reverse complement strand
CGCAACGGAACATCCCCGCTCACACGGGGAAAACCCGGCAAACACTCGGGAGTGAGATCCTGCGCCAGGAACATCCCCGCTCACACGGGGAAAACCGCGTACTGGGTAATGCCGTGTGCCTGGAGATAGGAACATCCCCGCTCACACGGGGAAAACGCCTTACCCGTGTTTCGCCATTATTTGCGACGCGGAACATCCCCGCTCACACGGGGAAAACTCCTCCCCGTCAATAGCCGCCAGCAGGTCGGCCGGAACATCCCCGCTCACACGGGGAAAACTCGCGCACGGCGGGCAGAGCGGCGGCGGGCAGCGGAACATCCCCGCTCACACGGGGAAAACGGGCCTGACGCAGGACCAGCGCAACAGCTGCACGGAACATCCCCGCTCACACGGGGAAAACCTATAGACGGCGTAGTGGCTGCGGATGGTGGTCGGAACATCCCCGCTCACACGGGGAAAACTTCGGCGCGCCGCCCGGCCAGCTAAAATATTTCGGAACATCCCCGCTCACACGGGGAAAACAAACGCGGCAGCGTGCCGAGATTAATCACCGCAGGAACATCCCCGCTCACACGGGGAAAACGCGGCCACTGGTGCTCAGTATCGTGTCCGATTTGGAACATCCCCGCTCACACGGGGAAAACGCGGGGCCGGAAACGCCGTCTGCGCGCGAGATTGGAACATCCCCGCTCA
>JAGLBK010000391.1 GCA_018260275.1 Deinococcus sp. | reverse complement strand
AGCATTTGTGGAATGCGATCAGGGCTTCGTCGTCGGTCACCGAGGTGTATTGGGCGCGGCCGATATCATGCAACCAGGCATGCTCAGGGCCGATGCCGGGGTAGTCGAGGCCGGCGGAAATCGAGTGGGCGTCGATGATCTGGCCGTCGTCGTCCTGCAGCAGGAAGGTGCGGTTGCCGTGCAGCACGCCCGGTACGCCGCCGTTGAGGCTGGCGGCATGTTTGCCGGTTTCGATGCCGTAGCCGGCTGCTTCAACACCGATAATCTCGACGCTGGCGTCATCCAGGAACGGGTGGAACAGGCCCATGGCGTTGGAGCCACCGCCGATGCAGGCCACCAGGCTGTCCGGCAAGCGGCCTTCCTGGGCTTGCATCTGGGTGCGGGTTTCCTTGCCGATCACGGCCTGGAAGTCGCGCACCATCGCCGGGTACGGGTGCGGGCCGGCCACGGTGCCGATCAGGTAGAAGGTGTCGTCGACGTTGGTCACCCAGTCACGCAGGGCTTCGTTCATTGCGTCCTTGAGGGTGCCGGTGCCAGCGACCACCGGGATCACTTCGGCGCCCAGCAGCTTCATGCGGAACACGTTGGCCTGTTGGCGCTCGATGTCGGTGGTGCCCATGTAGATCACACAGTCGAGGCCAAAGCGTGCGGCCACGGTGGCGGTTGCCACGCCGTGCATGCCGGCGCCGGTCTCG
>JAGLBK010000390.1 GCA_018260275.1 Deinococcus sp. | reverse complement strand
GAAACACTGTGTCGGACGATGATTTGCAAGGTAGGAGCTTCTGTCTGCTTTCCGTTGTCCCCTAGCACTCGAGGTTATGAAGAAGTTTCTGCTTACGCTTTGCGCGATTTCAATGTCCACCGCAGCCGCCCAGCAGACGTTCAAGGCAGCTTTCTCACCTGTCACCATCGATGGCCGGGTGACGCAGAACGGCGTCGTCACGATCGGTGGGAAAAGCTATGTTTCGGTCGATGCTCTGAGTGCCGCGAAGGTGACGGTGCTCAAGCCGAATTCACTTGGAATCTATAACTTCAGCGTCAAGGCCAATACTCCGGTGAAGCTCAGCGGCTGCCTGAACGAATGGCTGACGGACGGAACGACCCGTGTTCGGGCGAACAGGATTTTCGATCCATTCTCGACGTCAGATCCGGCATTAGGTGCGGTATGGACCATCAGCCTGGATGTGATGACCTCGCAGCCAACTGACAGGGTCTATAACATTTTTGCGCCTGACCAACAGGAAGTGACGATGAAGGACGGTCAAGCGGTCGCCCCCGCAAGAGACTCTTTCGCAAAAATATATATGCGGGACCGTGATTTGCGCCGCGGTGAAACGATCAACCTTGCGGTGGCTTTCAAGCTTTCCGACATGGCTGTAGAGAACCCACCGGTCAAACTCGTTATGAACCCGGCCGCCAAAGCACTGGTCAAAGCCCCCTGGGTGTTCGAC
>JAGLBK010000038.1 GCA_018260275.1 Deinococcus sp. | reverse complement strand
CGAAGCAAGGGGACTTGAAAAGCTGCGCAGCAGAGGGGGGTAACCGGGGCGAACTAACATTCTGCAAAATGCTGTAAGTGCACCGTACTTAGAGCCAGGGGTACGGTCTGTCTATGCGCCATTTGACGGAGGCGAAATTCAGGCCAATTCGTCAAGATGGCTTTATGTCTCAGCCTGAGCGCCGTGAAGTCATTTCCGAACCGCGTATCCGTGAAGCCGGGCCGGACGATTATCCCGCGCTGGCACGGCTGATAGCTGAGGTGACGCCCCAGCACGCCCCCACCCCCAAGACGCTGCGCCACCAGCGCGAGGAGGCTGCCCGGCACCCGCTCAGGCCGCATTTTTACGAGTGGCTGGCCGAATTGGACGGGCCTGAGCCGGGCCAGACAGTCGTCGCCGGGTATACCCAGGTCGCGCAGTTCGTGGGGATGCTGCATCCTGGGCGGTATCACGTCGAACTCATGGTGCAGCCGGAGTGGCGCTGTCGGGGCATTGGTCGGGCACTGGAACGGACCGTCGCTGCCCATCTGCAGGGGCGCGGCGCAAAAGAGGTGCTGGCAGGCGGCTACGAGGATCAGCCGTATCTGGCCCCACTTCTTGAGCGGCGCGGCTTCAGCGAAGTCATGCGCTACTTCGACAACGTGCTGGAGCTGGAAGGCTTCGACTTTGACCGCTGGGCAGACCAGGCCCAGGTCCCCGGCGGCGTGCGCCTGATTTCGCTGGCCGATCTGATGGCGGAAGTCGGCGAGGACGCCGCTTACCGGGCTTTTTACGACGCTTTCGCCGAAATTCGCCGGGATGTCCCCCGGCCCGGCGAGGCGACGGCAACGTCTTATGAGGATGTGCTGATCCGCTTGCGAGACCCGCACTTTTTCCCGCAGGGCATCGTGCTGGCGCAGGCGGCTGGAGGTGAAGTGGTCGCCCTTTCCGAACTCTGGAGATCGGATCAGGGGCCGGAGCGGCTGAATATCGGCCTGACCGGAACGCGGCGGGCGTGGCGTAGAAAGGGGCTGGCCCTGGTCCTCAAGCTGGCGGCTATGCGGGTGGCGCGGGAGGCGGGGGCGCGTGAACTCTGGACCGGCAACGCCAGCACCAACGCGCCCATGCTGGCACTGAACGAGCGCCTGGGCTTCAGGCCGCGCCCGGCCTATGTCGAGTACCGCCGGGGTAGTGTCGATGACTGATTTGGCCTGCGGTTGAACCGCTCGAACTGAACCCAATACGCAAACGTCGCTTGCCGCGCCACCCTGGTTCTTTCCCGAGCAGATAGGCAACTGGCAACGCTTCCAATATCGCGCCGCGTTACAATTTAGGCATGACTCAAGGCAATCCAGAGTGGTACAAAAGTGCCGTCTTTTATGAACTGTCCGTGCGTACTTTTGCCGATGGCAACGGCGACGGCAAGGGCGACTTTCCGGGCCTGACCTCCCGGCTCGATTACCTCAAGGCGCTCGGCGTGGATTGCCTGTGGCTGCTGCCCTGGTTTCCCAGCCCGTTGCGTGACGACGGCTACGATGTGGCCGATTACCTGAACATTCACCCCGATCTGGGCACCCTGGACGACTTCAAGGTGTTCCTGCGCGAAGCCCACAGCCGCGGCCTGCGTGTGGTCGGCGACCTCGTAACCAACCACACCAGCAGCGACCACCACTGGTTTCAGGAGTCACGTAAAGGCCCCAAACTGCCCGACGGCTCGGACAATCCTTATTACGACTACTACGTCTGGAGCGACACTGGCACGGAGTACAGCGGCGCACGCATCATCTTTACCGATACCGAAACGAGCAACTGGACGAAAGACGAGCAATGCGGCAAGTATTTCTGGCACCGCTTCTTCTCGAATCAGCCCGATCTGAACTATGACAATCCGAAGGTCGTGGAAGAGTTGCTGAACGCCGGGCGATTCTGGCTCGACCTTGGCCTCGATGGGTTCCGCGTGGACGCCGTGCCCTACCTGATCGAGCGCGAGGGCACCAACTGCGAGAACCTGCCCGAAACCCACGACATCCTCAAGCAGATGCGCCAGATGGTCGACCGGGAATATCCGGGCCGTCTGCTGCTGGCCGAAGCGAACCAGTGGCCCGAGGACGTGGTCGAATACTTCGGCACCGACGAGGACCCCGAGTTTCACATGTGCTTCAACTTTCCGGTGATGCCCCGGCTGTACATGTCCCTGAAAAAGGAAGACACCACCAGCATCCGCGAGATCATGGGCCGCCTGCCCGAAATTCCCAGCTTCGGCCAGTGGTGTACCTTCCTGCGCAACCACGACGAACTGACCCTGGAAATGGTCACCGACGAGGAACGGGCTTACATGTACGCTGCCTACGCGCCCGATCCGCGCATGAAAATCAACGTAGGCATTCGCCGCCGCCTCGCGCCACTCCTCGACAACGACCGCCGCCGCATCGAGCTGCTCAATGCCGTCCTGCTGGCGCTGCCGGGCAGCCCGATCCTGTATTACGGCGATGAACTGGGCATGGGGGACGATCTCTCGCTGAGCGACCGCAACGGGGTGCGTACCCCGATGCAGTGGAATGCCGGAATTAACGGCGGATTCAGTACGGCGAACCGTGAAGCCTGTTTCTTTCCGCCCATCGAGGACGCGGTTTACGGCTACCAGCGCGTCAATGTGCTGGCCCAGGAACAGGACCCTGGCAGCCTGCTCAAGT
Source organism: Deinococcus sp. (assembly GCA_018260275.1). Lineage (GTDB taxonomy): Bacteria > Deinococcota > Deinococci > Deinococcales > Deinococcaceae > Deinococcus. The sequence goes on along the minus strand of JAGLBK010000038.1, from coordinate 13,423 downwards.
GGACCTCGCGCATGCTGGAACTACGCCGTCAACATCCTGTGTTTGCCACGGGTGAGCTGAGCTTTGTCGACACCGACAATACGGCCGTCCTGGCGTTCATACGTAGGAATGCTGAAGAGACCCTGTTGATCGTCAATAATTTTTCGGCCACGGCGCAGGCCGTTACGCTGGACCTCGGGCCACAGGTCGGACAAACGCCAGTCACCCTGATCGGGGGTGTTCCCTTCCCGGCGATCACGGACCGGGGTCAATATGCGCTTACCCTCGGCAGGCACGAATTTTACTGGTTACGTCTGAACTGAACTTGTCTTTGAGTGGGCCCGGCAGCTCCCTGCTTCACCCCAGTCGGGTGCTACTCCCGTAAGAACTGGTCCAGCACAATGGATGGTATGAAGAGGCAACAAGCTACCACTGGTTCTACCCTGATTCTGGTCGTGCTCTTCACACTTTTAATTTTGTCGGTCATTATGGCGGTGACCATGAGAATTGGTCTGAGCAGCTGGCAGAGTAATGGTGATCAAAAGAGCACGTTGCAGGCTCAGTATGCCGCGGAATCCAATGTTAATCTGGCAAAAAGCCGGTTACTGGATATCCAGAATATTCTTATGGGGCCTAATCTGGCGCTGCCGATCAATACGCCAAGCAGTACACTTGAAACCTACGCTCTAAATTTCTGTGGCAAGAGCGCCACTCCCTCGACGGCCTGGGCAGCGACCAGTGATTTCGCTACAGCCGGTACAGGCACCGATACGGTTCTTTATCCAGGGGCAATGCAGTGTGTCGTAGATAGCACTTCGTCTTTCGGCACAGAGAAGTTCGGCATTCTTGCTGACGCTGTCAAGTCGTCGGGTTATAGTCTGCTTCCAGTAGCTGAACGGCCAGCCAGTGGCGCCAGCCATGCGACGTTGGTAAACTGGTGGGAAACTAATGCTGGTTCATTTACCAACGGGAATATCAAATATACAATCACCCCCATTCGTGCTGTAAGACTTAATAAGCTGACTTACCGTTTCTATCTTGGTGTAAATAGTATAAAAACACAGGGGTCAGTCAATTCTTCTTCCCGATATGTGGCTGGAAGCCGGACTACAACTGGTGACTGGTGGTTTCAAATTTATACTCCTGATCCTACAAGTAACGTCAACTTCTTAAATCACTGGCCTCAGAATGATGGTGGTTATTACAGTGATGTAATCGATGGAGATGTATTTACTAACGAAAAATTCAGATTTTTGTTTTCAACTAATACGACACAATTTAAAGGAAATGTAAACAGTGCTGCCTGTACTTCTTTCCCTGCAAATCCAGAACAGGATTGTCCCAAGGCTACTGGTTTTTACTCAGATTATACAACACTTAAAACGGCGCCAACGAATTCTGCGCTCACTGCTGCAATGCTGGCAACGGGAGCTACTATGGCTCCTAATACAAGTGCAAATTTTTCTTCTCATTATGTTGCCCTGCAAACCAGTGCTTCGGATCAGGCAACGGATGCTACCAACAATGGGATTGTAGCAACTGGCAGTGAAACTGCGGTTAAGGTTTTTGCTGGTGATAGTAATGGTAATGCACTTACTACCTATAATGCAGCTACCAGCTCATGGAATGAGCCAAGTCCTACCTATCAGTACTTTACATTTCAGAATAGTACTGGTACTGTAACAAGACAACTTCGCTCAGATGCGGCAGGCAATCTTTATCAGAAGTCTGGAAGTGCCTGGGGTCTTATATCTAGTAATTTCAATGGTGTGTTGTATAAGTCTGGGAATTTGGAAGTTTCTGGACCTACGCGACTGAGTGGTAGTCAAACTTCGGATGTTAGTAAAATCCCTCCTGCTGTAGCTTCATTCTCGAAGCTTAATCTTGTGGGTTCTACGGGAATGGTCCTTGATAATGATTTGACTGATTCCGTTACACCATGTGACAATAGCAACAGTCAGCCTGGATGCCCAAGATCAACTGTTCCGGCTAATGTCCTTGGTCTTTTTGCACCAACAGGAAACATTTCAATTGCGACTACGTCACCTAAGAATATTACGTATCATGCCACTATTATGGCAAGTCAGGGTAACTTTGATGCCGCTAGTTTCACTAGCTTGCCTCTTAAGGGGAAAATTAATGTTATTGGCAGTGTGGTTGAGGATCATGCTACTGTGGGTGGCACCGCCCAGCTCTCTGGTGGTACTATAACTCAAACAAGTGGCTATTATCTGAACTTTTCTTATGATAAGCGCCTTATGGAAGATATTAGGCCACCTTCTTGGGCAATTGTTCGTGTTTGGTCCGGCACAGATGCGTCAAGTACAGGTAAAGCCTTGAATTCGATTGCCTGGCAACAAACCCAGTCGGGAAATTTCTGATGCGGTCGCAAGGTTTTACCGTTGTAGAATTACTGGTGGTCGTGGCCATTATAGGTATTATGGCTCTGGTATTTACCTTGAACCTGTTGGCTAGCTATCATGGTGTGCAATTAAGAGATGCTGCTACCCAAATTGCTTCAGACCTTAAAAAGGCTCGTTCTAATTCTCAAAAAATAAGTACCCAGGTTTCGATTACTATGCCTGGGATTAACGGAGGAAACACATATACTGTAGGATCCTCTCCAACTGTTACTCTATCTAATGGAATAATGATTTATTGTAAGACCAACTGTAATCCTACCTCGGGGACTTTTGCTTATCAAGCCCCTTATGGAGTAATTATGCCAGTCGGCAGTGTATTTACTATCCGCAGTCCTTATGACAATGTTGCACCCCTTGAGATAAGACTCTCTGGTGTGACAGGTAAACCTATTATTGTTTCGGCGGTGCCATAATGAATGCTATTTCATTTGAAAATAAGATTTTGACTAAGAAGGACGCAGGTTTTACAATTATTGAAGTCTTAATTGCCTTATTACTTTTTGCAATAATAATTGTTGCCCTGGTTCCTGTAATGCTTGGTTCGCTTAAAATGAACCAGCAAACTGGTCAGCAGCTCGATACATCTACGCGGGTTCAACAACTTTTGGAAACTGTTCGTGGTGAGTGGGCCGATCAGGTAAAATATGATAAAGCCTGTGCAGCGACGCTCAGTGTTCCAGCTGGGTATAGTGTTACTTCACGGCCTCTAGACTCAAGGGCTAATATTGTTAGTGGTAGCACTGCAACAGCTATTGCTACTACCTGTCCGTCGACCACACCGGCATCGCCGCCAGCCATGCGGCGCATCACTGTTACTTCTGGTACTGGTCCACAAGATGCTACACTTACCCTCGATCTGTTGAGGCCACAATGAAAAATACTTCTTACATAAATGGATTTACATTACTGGAAATGCTCATTGGTATGTTGATGACTACCCTTGTTATGGGAGCTATCGTGGGGTATTTTCAAAGCAGTACTCGTGCAAGCTATATTTCTGCCAGTCGCGCAGAGATGCAGCAGGACGTGGTCAATGCCCAGCAAATTATTGCTGGTCGACTTCGTGATGCATGGTATATCTATCCTTCGGGGACAACTATAAGCCTTGGGAGTGGTACGGCACAGACACGTATGAATCCCATAACAGGCAATAATACGTGGAACATTGGTGGACCTACTATTCCCAAAGATCCGATCGTTGCTATGATTTTACCACCACAGATTCCTGGGGCTGTTTGCAACTCTGGTGGAGTGACGGATGGTTGTTACAGATTTTATGCGTATTATGGCGAAAAACGAAGTGACTGGCTCAGTGGGAATAGCTCGGCTAGCGCAGAAAATCCTGGGGTTGATCCTCTTAATACGGATGTTTGGGTGCTGGTCCAGTACAATATCAATCTGTATGGCTTTACTCCTACAATGACAATCCCAACTTCAATCCCTGGAGGGAATGCCAGTCTATTGGCTGATTATATTGCTCCTTCGAATGTGCCCACGAGCATGCCGTCGACGTCATATACCATGTTTACAATAATTTTGCCTACTTTGGCCACAGCTCCTGCTGGCGCAGCTGGTGTGACAATCAATCTGGCGACTTTTCGAAGAATTGGCTCAGGGAGTACTCCTCTTAGCAGTACGGTCTTACGATATCCTGACGCTACATCTACATACAGTTTGACGTCCTTTCCAACTAACTTGGGGAAAGTCCTTCAGAATTAGTTGAATAGTTTATAGGTAGTAGGATCAAAAGACAGAGGTGGTTGATTTTAAGAGTGGTACATAAGATTTCCCGGATACAGTTATGCGTATCTGGGAAATAATTCTTATATCCTCTAGCCGAAGCTGCTTATACTCGAATCGTGACGCGGGCCTTATCGTCTTCAAGATGCACCGTGTCGATGAAACGCACGACCCGTGAGGCGTAGCCCATGACCAGGGTGTGTGTTCTGGCTCCACCAGCAAAGTGCCGCACGCCGTTGAGCAGTTCTCCATAAGTGATCCCGGTAGCACTGAACACGATCTGTTGCCCGGAGGCCAGTTCGTCAGTCTTATAGATCCGGTGTTCGTCCACGCCCATTCGGGTAAAGCGTTCGCGCTGAGCATCGTCCTCGGCGATGAACCGCCCCTGAATTTCTGCGCCAAGACACTTGCACGCAGCCGCCAGAATCACGCCTTCCGGAGCGCCACCCGAACCCATCATGGCGTGGACCCCTGTGCCGCGCACGCCTACCGCCAGCCCGGCGATCACGTCGCCGTCACCGATCAACTTGACGCGGGCACCCGTCGCACGGACCCGGCGAATCAGTTCGGCGTGGCGGTCACGGTCAAGAATGGTGACCATCAGGTCCTCGACATCGCGTTCCAGGCTCTGGGCGATCACGCTGATGTTGGCTTCGACGGGCCAGTCCATATTGACTTTGCCCGCAGCGGGCGGCGGCACGACCAGTTTTTCCATGTAGCAGTCGGGTGCAGCCATCAGCCCCCCGCGCTCGCTGAGGGCAATGACGGCCAGACCGTTGGGCAGGCCCTTGGCCGTGACGCTGGTGCCTTCGACCGGGTCGACGGCAATATCGACCTCGTACTGGCCGCTGCCTACCTGCTCACCGATATAAAGCATGGGGGCCTCGTCCATTTCGCCCTCACCGATGACCACGGTGCCGCGAATATCCAGTGAATTCAGCAGGCTGCGCATGGCTTCGGTGCCCGCGCCGTCTACCGCGTTCTTGTCGCCCATTCCCATGAACTTGCTGGCCGCCAGCGCCGCCCCTTCTGTCACACGGGCGGTTTCAAGCACCAGCGCATGCTCGAATTGGGCAGAAGAGCCGCGATTTTCTGGGGTGGCGTTCAAGCGTTTTGTCATACGCCCAACTTAACACCCCGGAGCTTCAGACAGGCGCTGGGAGCGGTTCCAATAGGTTACCGGGTCAGGGGCAGCTCAGTGCAAGACGCCCAGCACAACCAGGGCGCCCCAGAGAGCAAGCGGACCGATGAGAATGGCCGCCGTGAGCTTGACGATCCGCCAGGTATCCGTGAACAGTTCGCGCATCCCTGTATCCTACCTGGCTTTAGTGAACCCTGTGCAGAGATCGCGCTGTGTGGGGCCGAGGCCCTTGGAGCATTTTGCATAAAGATGGGGCGATTTTTACCATCTTTGTGCCGAGTGAAACGAGTAAAAAAGAGAGCAGGGCGTAGAATGGAGCGAACGGCGGTGCTTTCCCGACGTGCGCGTAATTCGGAGAACTGCTCTAAACTGAAGCATGACCCTCAGCGAACTGGCCGGAAAGCCCGCTCCCCAAAGCCTGCTGACCAATATTCCCCGTCTGGTGGCGCACTACTACGAGACGCGCCCCGATCCCAGGGACCCGCTTCAGCGCGTGGCGTTCGGCACCAGTGGGCACCGGGGCACCAGCTTGAACGGCACCTTCAATGAGGCGCACATTCTGGCAGTGGCCCAGGCAGTGGCTGAGCACCGCGCCAGCGCAGGCATTAGCGGGCCGCTGTACATGGGCCTGGATACGCACGCTCTCTCGGAACCGGCCTGGATGTCGGCGCTGGAAGTCCTGGTCGCCAACGGGGTACGCGTGCGCGTGCAGCCGGGCTTTTTTACGGCCACGCCGCTGGTCAGCCACGCCATTCTGGAACATAACCGCGCGGGAAAGGATGGTGTGGCGGACGGTATCGTCATTACGCCCAGCCATAACCCGCCGCAGGACGGTGGCTTCAAGTACAACCCGCCGAACGGTGGCCCCGCCGATACGGACGTGACTGGAGCCGTGCAGCAGCGGGCCAACGCGATTCTGGAAAACGAACTGCGCGACGTAAAGCGCGTGTCGCTCGAAGACGCCATGAATGTCCTGGAACCCTTCGACTTTATTACCCCGTATGTCGAGCAGTTGCCCCAGGTCATCGATCTCGACGCCATCAAGCAAAGTGGGGTCAAGATTGGTGTCGACCCGCTTGGGGGGGCCAGTCTTCCCGTCTGGCAGGCGATTCAGGCCAAATACGGTCTTAACCTGACCATCGTGAACGAGCAGGTCGACCCGCGCTTCGCCTTCATGTCGGTAGACAAGGACGGCAAGATCCGTATGGACTGCTCCAGCCCGTATGCCATGGCTGGACTGCTGCACCTAAAAGACAATTTCGACGTTTCCATCGGCAACGACCCCGACTCTGACCGCCACGGCATTGTCACCCACAGCGGCTTGATGAACCCCAATCATTACCTCGCTGTGATGATCGACTACCTGTTCCAAAACCGCCCCGGCTGGCATCCTGACGCCGCTATCGGCAAAACGCTGGTCAGCTCGGCGCTGATCGACCGGGTGGGCGCAGGCGTCGGACGCAAAGTGGTCGAGGTCCCAGTGGGCTTCAAATACTTCGTGTCCGGGTTGCAAGACGGCTCTTTCGGCTTCGGCGGGGAGGAATCGGCGGGGGCCAGCTTCCTGCGGATGGACGGCCGCGCCTGGAGCACCGATAAAGACGGCCTCATCCCCGGCCTGCTGGCTGCCGAGATGACGGCCAGGACAGGCAAGACGCCCAGTCAGCGCTTCAAAGAACTGACGGAACAGTACGGTGCAACGGCCTACAGTCGCCAGGACGCCCCCGCGACCCCCCAACAGAAGAAGGTTCTCAGTCACCTATCGCCCGAACAGGTCACGGCGACCACGCTCGCGGGCGACCCGATTACTGCCCGCCTGACCCGCGCCCCCGGCAACGACCAGCCGATCGGCGGCTTGAAAGTCACCACCGAGCACGCCTGGTTCGCGGCCCGGCCCAGTGGCACCGAAGACGTGTACAAGATTTACGGCGAGAGTTTCAAGGGTGAGGAGCACCTCAAACAGGTGTTCGAGGAGGCCCGTGAAGTGGTCTCGGCGGCATTGGGCGGCCAGTAATTACGGACTGCGCTCAATGCCGCCCGCTCCTTGCTGACGCAATCTCGCCTTCCCGAGTGGCGCCCAGCAGACTACCGCAGCAGTACCAGTACCAGCCGTCATGGCTTGCGCCGTGGCCTGGAGATAGGGTAACATAACAAGGTTGGAAAACGGACCCAGGAAAGGGTTGCATTGGGCCGTTTCTCGGCACTGACCACCCACAAAGCCTGATGCTGACAGCGTTTGTTCGGGTGCGTGACTACCTCAGGGGAACGGTCAATCCCGTTCTCAATCGGCCAACCCGCGCTGCCCCCCAGGAAAATTTCTTCGGTGTGGGTAGCCTCTTTCCGCGTCAGGCGAGCGTGCCGACGTGAATCTATAAGACACAGGAGTGATGTTTTGCCTACCACCCAGCAACTGCTTCGTAAGGGCCGCACGGTTCTTCAGAAGAAAAGCAAAGTCCCCGCGCTCAAGGGCAGCCCCTTCCGCCGTGGCGTATGCACGGTCGTCAAGACCACCACCCCCAAGAAGCCCAACTCGGCGCTGCGTAAGATTGCCCGTGTGCGCCTGTCGAGCGGCTTTGAAGTCACCGCCTACATCCCCGGCGAAGGCCACAACCTCCAGGAACACAGCGTCGTGCTGATTCGCGGCGGACGTGTCAAGGACTTGCCCGGTGTGCGCTACCACATCGTGCGCGGCAGCCTCGACACCCAGGGCGTCAAGGACCGCAACAAGAGCCGCAGCAAGTACGGCACCAAGAAGCCCAAAGCGGCTCCTGCCAAGAAGTAAACCGCACTGTCCACCTGCCGGGCGGTGAAAGCCCGAGGGGTGATGCCAGTGAATCAGTCCGTTTAAGACACGTAAGTCCGCCGCTTTCGGCGTTGAAATCAAGGAGTCCAACATGGCACGTCGCCGCGCAGCAGTAGTGCGCCCCATTCAGCCCGACCTGGTGTATCAGGACGTGCTGGTGAGCGCAATGATCAACCGCATTATGGAAGACGGCAAGAAGAACCTTGCCAGCCGCATTTTCTACGGGGCCATGCGCCTCGTGCAGGACAAGACCGGCCAGGAACCCCTCAAGGTCTTCAAGCAGGCCTACGACAACATTAAGCCCCGCGTGGAAGTTCGCAGCCGCCGCGTCGGTGGATCGACCTACCAGGTGCCTGTGGAAGTCGGCCCCCGCCGCCAGCAGAGCCTGACCCTGCGCTGGATGATCAGCGCCGTGGACGGACGCCCCGAACGCACCGCCATCGAGCGCCTCGCCGGTGAAGTGATGGACGCGGCTCAGGGCCGTGGCGGCGCCATCAAGAAGAAAGACGACGTTGAGCGCATGGCCGAAGCCAACCGCGCCTACGCTCACTACCGCTGGTAAGTGCGGACGCGGGGGACGGAAGGTGGTGGTGTTTCACCCTACCCCGTCCCCGCTTTTGTCACTGATATCGTAGTCAAAGTAGGCGCTTTCGCGGCTCAATGTCACACAACTGACGTTGCCAAGACACGGCACGTCCAGAATAGGGAGTCTTATGACACTTACTAAATCCCAGGAATACCTGACCCACTTCCGCAACATCGGGATTGCCGCGCACATCGATGCCGGTAAGACCACGACCACCGAGCGCATCCTGTTCTTCACGGGGCGCAACCGCAACATCGGTGAAGTGCACGACGGCGCGGCCACCATGGACTGGATGGAGCAGGAGCGCGAGCGCGGGATTACCATTACCGCCGCCGCCACCACCGCCCACTGGAACCACAGTGAAACCGGCGAAGACTACACCATCAACATCATCGACACCCCCGGCCACGTGGACTTCACCATCGAAGTCGAGCGTTCCATGCGCGTGCTCGACGGCGCTGTGGCCGTGTTCGACAGCAGCCAGGGCGTCGAGCCGCAGAGCGAAACCGTGTGGCGTCAGGCCGACCGTTACGGCGTGCCCCGCATCGCGTTCAGCAACAAGATGGACAAGACCGGTGCCAGCTTCGACCTCGTGATCAGTGACATCAAGGAGCGCCTCGGCGCGATTCCTGCCCCGATCCAGTACCCTATGGGCGCCGAAAACGACTTCAAGGGCGTCATCGACATCGTCCGTATGCGGGCCCACTTCTTCACCAACGACCTGGGTACCGAAATCAACGTAACCGACGTGCCCGCCGAGTACATGGATAAAGTGAACGAGATGCGCCAGCAGCTGATCGAAGCCGCTGCCGAAGTGGACGAAGGGCTGATGGAGAAGTACCTCGAAGGCGTGGAACCCTCCGTCGAGGAACTGGTCAAGGCAGTTCGTAAGGGCACCATCGAGAAGAAAATCTTCCCTGTGCTGTGTGGGAGCGCCCTGAAGAACAAGGGTGTGCAGCTGCTGCTGGACGCCGTGATCGACTACCTGCCCAGCCCGCTGGAAGTGCCCGCCATCAAGGGCACCCTGGAAGACAGCGAAGAAACCCGCGAGTTCCCGGCTGACCCTGCTGGCAAGCTGGCTGCGCTGGCCTTTAAGATCATGGCCGACCCTTACGTGGGCCGCCTGACCTTCGTGCGTATCTACTCGGGCACCTTGCAATCGGGCAGCTACGTGTACAACGCCAGCAAGGACAAGCGTGAGCGCGTGGGCCGCCTGCTCAAGATGCACGCCAACAGCCGCGAAGAAGTGACCGAGTTGCGTGCCGGTGAGCTGGGCGCGGTCATCGGGCTGAAAGACGCTGGAACCGGCAACACCCTGATCGGTGACGGTGACGACGTGGTGCTGCTTGAAAGCATCGACATTCCCGAGCCTGTGATCAAGCTCGCCATCGAGCCCAAGACCAAGGCCGACCAGGAAAAGATGGGCATTGGCCTCCAGAAGCTGGCCGAAGAAGATCCTACCTTCCGTGTGGAATCCGACCAGGAGAGCGGTCAGACCACCATCGCGGGCATGGGCGAGCTTCACCTGGAAATTCTGGTGGACCGCCTGAAGCGCGAGTACAAGGTAGAAGCGAACGTGGGCGCGCCCCAGGTGGCCTACCGTGAAACCATCACCAAGCCTGCCGACGTGGACAGCAAGTTTGCCCGTCAGTCGGGTGGACGCGGTCAGTACGGCCACGTCAAGCTGCGCGTGGAACCCCTGGAACCCGGCGCGGGCTTCGTGTTCGAGAACGCCGTGGTCGGCGGCACCGTGCCCAAGGAGTACATCGGGCCAGCCCAGAAGGGTATCGAAGAAGCCATGCAGAGCGGCCCCATGCTGGGCTTCCCCGTGGTCGACTTGAAAGTCACCATCTACGACGGCTCTTACCACGAAGTCGATTCCTCCGAAATGGCGTTCAAGATCGCCGGGAGCATGGGCCTCAAGGAAGCCGTCCAGAAGGGCAGCCCCGCCATTCTGGAACCCGTGATGCGCGTCGAAGTCACCACCCCCGAGGAGTACATGGGCGACGTGATTGGCGACCTCAACAGCCGCCGCGGTCAGATTCAGGGCATGGAAGCCCGTGGCAACGCACAAATCGTCAAGGCCTTCGTGCCCCTGAGCGAAATGTTCGGGTACGCCACCGACATGCGTTCTAAGACCCAGGGCCGCGCCAGCTACAGCATGTTCTTCGACCACTACACCCAGGTGCCGACGAACGTTGCAGCGCAGCTGATGAAGAAGTAAGGCAAAAGCCTGAGCTGAACAATCTTTACGAGAAGCCCGCCCACTGTGGCGGGTTTCTTCGTGTTTCCTGTGCTTTCGGAGGAAAGTTATTCTGTGACCTGACTTGGCCAGGTGACGGCTTCAATCGCCTTCCCCAAGGCTATCCATAGCGCTCGGGCAGTCTTCCAATATCCCCTGCTCTAATGAGAGCCTTGATTCGAGAAGCATTTCAATAGAATCTAGGTCTGGACTATATAATGGCGAAAAGATGGCATTGCAACTGCAACCTTCAGTCAAAAATTACAACGGAAAGGATCAAAAAGTTATGGAATCTTTCTAATTCTGTATGCTACGAGTTCCGATTGAATCTGGTAAGTAGCTCCAGGCTACAGTTACGCCGGTCTGGGAAAAGCGCTCAAACCCGCTCTGCAAGCAGCTCTACGAGTCCACTGCCGCCGAGAGCTACTTTTGCTCACTCGCTCTGCTGCGCAGCTTTGCAAGTGCGCTCGGGGTGATCATGCACTCATTACCCGGCAGATACTTGCCTCGAAAAACCTATCTACAGGTGTTTCAAAGATGTCATCTGAGTGTTCCAATAGGGTGGCATATGCATGTGCCTTCATTTGTCCGAAGACGACTTCCATGTATTGTTTACTAAACCTTAACGGTCTACCTGAAAATTTACGCATCTTGTTCAAGGTGCCAATATTGTCTTTAAGGAGGTGAAGGCGGACGTTTTGTAGATAAACAGAGAATTTCTGAGAAAATTCTTCGACTATTTCGCCATCTCTGACATATTTTACAATGTGATTTCTCAAATCATTACTCATACTCTCGTCCTCCTACTCGTATAATATGAGTAGCATTATGCAAAATGCTGTGTAGTGCCTTTTAATTTGAAACCGTCGAATGTTCAGGAGGAATCTATATGGCTGTTACCCTACGTTTTCTTGGTCAGAGCGCCTTTCTGCTGGATGATGGACAGCATAAGCTGCTCCTCGACCCTTTCATTGCAGGTAATCCAGTGTGCCCGGTGCAGCTTGAGGAGGCCCTGGGCTGGGATATAAGTGCCGTACTGATCAGTCACGCGCATGGGGACCACTGGGGGAATGCCCTGGATTTCGGCAGAAAAGGCGTGCCAATCATCGGTACGGCGGAAATTGGCAATTATGCCAAAGCCAAGGGCGCTGAACGTGCCGTGGGAATGAATATCGGTGGCACCTATAAGGCCGAGTGGGGGAGTGTTTATCTGACTCCAGCCTGGCATAGCAGCAGTTTTCCGGACGGAACCTACGGCGGGATGCCAACGGGAATGGTCATCGAGTTTGGCGGCCAGCGTCTTTATTTTGCCGGGGATACGTGCCTGTTCAGCGATATGAAGTTGATTGGTGACCGGAAACTTGACGCCGCCCTGCTGCCGATTGGCGATCACTACACCATGGGACCGGAGGAAGCGGCCCGTTGCCTGGAACTTCTGCGGCCACGTGTGGCTATTCCAATGCACTACGGCACCTTTCCAGCATTGACCGGTGACCCCGAGGTCTTTGCCCGTGAAGGCCAGAAACAGGGCGTGGATGTGCGGGTGCTTAAGCCGGGCGACACGACCAGCTTTAGTCCTGTTTGACGACGGGACCTTAAGCAGGGCCGGGCTTGAGGTCACCTGCACTGGTGCGCGGTAAGTTTTCCCCGGACCGTTTCAGGCTGGGCGGCTCGCCAAGAATGCCGCCGCCCAGCACGGTTTGCAATTCGTCGCCGCTGAGGCTCTCGCGGGCGACCAGTGCGTCGGTGAGGCGGTGGAGGACGTGGAGGTGTTCGGTCAGCAGGCTGACGGCCCTTTCGTACTGAGTATTGAGCAGTTGCTGCACAGCCTGATCGATGCGCTCGGCGGTGTAGTCACTATACGGCGTGGCCTGCGGCCCGAAGCCGAGGTAATTGTCGCCGCCCTGTACGAGGGCCAGCTGGCCGACCTCGCTCATGCCCCATTCGGTCACCATGCGCCGGGCAATGCCAGTAGCCTGCTGGAAATCGTTCGACGCTCCAGTGGTGATCTGCCCTGTGGCGACCTGTTCCGCCGCGTGGCCTGCAAGAGCCACACAGATGCGGTCGAGCAGGGCGGCGCGGGTATGGTGCATCCGGTCTTCAGGGGTATACAGCGCCGACCCAAGGCTGCGGCCACGCGGCACGATGGTCAGCTTGTGCGCCTTGTCGGAATGGGGGAGGAGTTGAGCCACCAGGGCGTGGCCGACCTCGTGGTAAGCGGTCACTTTGCGGTCGGCCTCGCGCACCACCAGGCTGCGGCGTTCCGGCCCCATCAGCACCCGGTCACGCGCCTCCTCCACATCCTTACCCATAATCCGTGTGCGTCCTTCTCTGGCCGCCAGCAGCGCCGCCTCGTTCAGCAGGTTCTCCAGATCAGCCCCTACCATTCCGGCGGTCCTGCGGGCAATCGTTTCGAGGTTGACCGACACGTCCAGCGGTTTTTTACGTGCATGAATCCGCAGAATCTGTTCGCGTCCACGCACGTCGGGGGCATCGACCACCACCTGACGGT
>JAGLBK010000389.1:264-711 GCA_018260275.1 Deinococcus sp. | reverse complement strand
CATGTCTGCCGGAAGATTGCAGCCCATAATCTCGCTCTCTTCTTCGGAGGTCTCTGATCCCCTAGCACTCGAGGTTGTGAGCGAAATGGGCATCATCGTTGAGGAAATCCCTGATGGCGACGGAATTGATTTCTACGTCTACGTCATGGGGCGAGTGGACGTGTACGAGTGCCACGCCGACCAACTCACCCGTATCACGAAAGCTGAGGCGCTGGCGTGACCAGCTTCGTCGAAGTCCTGAAACGCGACGACAAGGGCGTGCTGACGCTCCTGGTCTACCGCACCGACGGCAAGACGCCCAGCGCCCAGGCGTGCGAGGAAGCTGGCGAAGACGCCGGGTTCTATGACCCGCGCATCGCCCGCTTCAACGGCCTCGGCCCGTACAAGAACGCTCAGGTCGTGACCGAGGGCTTCCGGGGCGAACTGTGCGAACACGAATGGGGGTCC
>JAGLBK010000389.1:0-254 GCA_018260275.1 Deinococcus sp. | reverse complement strand
GGAAGATTGCAGCCCATAATCTCGCTCTCTTCTTCGGAGGTCTCTGATCCCCTAGCACTCGAGGTTATAAGGAAAACAAGCCAAATCTGTTGATTTGGGAGATCCCCGAAGGAACCATGTGGGCCTCTCTGCCGCCTGACTGGCTCAAATCCGAAATCCTGCCTTATCTGAAGTAATTTCGCCTAACCAACACTAAAGCTCCAGCCCCTGCCTAGGGTGTGTCCGGCTGAAATACTAGAGCCATAGAACGATAC
>JAGLBK010000388.1 GCA_018260275.1 Deinococcus sp. | reverse complement strand
TCAGACATGTCCAGAGTTTACAATTCGACAACAACTTTCCGCGTTATCAATAGGTTCATCGAACCTGGCAAACCCTGGCAGAATGGCTTTGCCGAGAGTTTTCATTCCCGCCCGCGGGCCGAATGTCTCAATCAGGAGGTGTTCTATTCTGCCAAGCACGCCCAGGTGCTGCTGGATGATTGGCGGGCCTTCTACAACGCCCGCAGACCGCATTCATCGCTTGGCTACCTCACCCCAAACGAGTTTGCTCAACAGGCCAGGGGGCGGCCTGCCGACCCCCCTTGCGGAAACCCCACCGCAAATGTGGCCGTCAGACCGTTCCCTGGGCAGGAAGGGAAAGCCGATGTTGTAACCTTGACCTGAGCCGAGTCTCTACTCAAAACCGTCTAACTTTTGGGGCCAGCCCAGAACTCCTCATCCGCCCTTTTTGCTCTCCAGGAGCGCCTTAAAGTGAAGTTGTCACCTACTGAAGTGTGGTCTACCACACCCGTGAAGAGGCCTAGCAAGCTATGTGGAGGTGTACTACAACCGGAAACGGCAGCATTCGACCCTGGGGTACTTGACACCCTGGGAAGCAGAACAGCAAGCTAAAGCTGCTTAACCTCAAATTCGTAAAAGTGGGTCAACCCCACTCAGGGTAGTTTGCTGGAACTATGACCGACAGGCCGCACCACAGGGCAAGCTCAGCAGATCGCGGATTGACCAACAGCGCG
>JAGLBK010000387.1 GCA_018260275.1 Deinococcus sp. | reverse complement strand
CAATTTCAGAACCTGCTCAAATTGACCGTTTGACACCTCTAAAATTTACCAGCTGACTTTCGCAGGAGGTCTACTATTGATCTGCGAAACGTCAAGATGGGTGCAGATGGTAGCTCCAAGGGGCTGACCATTAAAGTTACAGGCACGGCAACCACGGCTGGAGCGGTTTCCAACACGGCGACCATCTCTATCATTGATGCCAACTATGTAGACACTAACCCCAGCGATAACACCAGCACCGTCACGACTCCGTTTGGCCGCGTGGCCGACGTCGCCATCAGTAAGACCGGCACCACCAGCGCGGCGCAGGGGCAGCCCGTGAGCTACACCATCAAAGTCTGGAACAAAGGCAGCATGAACCTGAACGCCGGGGACGTGACCGTGACCGATACCGTGCCCAACCTGACCGGGGTAACCTGGACGTGTGCTGCTAGCGGCACCGCTAGTTGCGGCACCGCCAGCGGCAACGACAACCTCAACCTGACCCTGGGGGCCATGCCGGTAGACAGCGCGACTGGCCCGACCAGCAACTACGTGACCATCACGGTCAACGGCACCGCCGGGGCCACCGGCAGCTTCCAGAACAGCGCCAAAGCCACGGTCAACGGGCCTGCCGCCGCCGATTCCGACACCAGCAACAACACCGCCACGGCAGCGACCACCACCATCACTCCCAGCGCCGACGTGCAGGTCACCAAGACCGGCCCGGCCAGCGTGGCTCCTGGCAACACGGTGAGT
>JAGLBK010000386.1 GCA_018260275.1 Deinococcus sp. | reverse complement strand
AGCAGCAGTAACAGCAGTAACAGCAGCAGTAACAGCAGCAGCAACAGTAGTAACAGCAGCAGAAATAGCAGTAACAGCAGCAGCAATAGCAATAAAAGCAGCAGCAACAGCATTAACAGCAGCAGCAATAGCAATAACAGCAGCAGCAACAGCAGTAACAGCAGTAGTAACACCTGTAACAGCAGCAGCAACAGCAGTAACAGCAGTAGTAACACCTGTAACAGCAGCAGCAACAGTAGTAACAGCAGCAGAAATAGCAGTAACAGCAGCAGCAATAGCAATAACAGCAGCAGCAACAGCAGTAGTAACAGCAGCAATAGCAATAACAGCAGCAACAACAGCAGCAACAGCAGCAGTAACAGCAGTAACAGCAGCAGTAACAGCAGTAACAGCAGCAGAAACATCAGTAACAACAGCAGCAACAGCAGTAGTAACAGCAGTAACAACAGCAGTAACAGCAGCAGCAATAGCAATAACAGCAGCAGCAACAGCAGTAACAGCAGTAGTAACAGCTGTAACAGCAGCAGCAACAGTAGTAACAGCAGCAGAATTAGCAATAACAGCAGCAGCAATAGCAATAACAGCAGCAGCAACAGCAGTAACAGCAGTAGTAACAGCTGTAACAGCAGCAGCAACAGTAGTAACAGCAGCAGAATTAGCAATAACAGCAGCAGCAATAGCAATAACAGCAGCAGCAACAGCAGTAACAGCAGTAGTAACAGCTGTAACAGCAGCAGCA
>JAGLBK010000385.1 GCA_018260275.1 Deinococcus sp. | reverse complement strand
TCTTTCAACATCATGGATAAGGATGTAGCCAGCAGCAGCAGCAACAGCGGCTGATTCATCTAATTTGACAGAACTACTAATTTGACACACACACACTACCTGATGGTGTGTCTTTCAACATCATGGATAAGGATGTAGCCAGCAGCAGCAGCAACAGCGGATGATTCATCTAATTTGACAGAACTACTAATTTGACACACACACACTACCTGATGGTGTGTCTTTCAACATGGATAAGGATGTAGCCAGCAGCAGCAGCAACAGCGGCTGATTCATCTAATTTGACAGAACTACCAATTTGACACACACACTACCTGATGGTGTGTCTTTCAACATCATGGATAAGGATGTAGCCAGCAGCAGCAGCAACAGCGGCTGATTCATCTAATTTGACAGAACTACTAATTTGACACACACACACTACCTGATGGTGTGTCTTTCAACATCATGGATAAGGATGTAGCCAGCAGCAGCAGCAACAGCGGATGATTCATCTAATTTGACAGAACTACTAATTTGACACACACACACTACCTGATGGTGTGTCTTTCAACATGGATAAGGATGTAGCCAGCAGCAGCAGCAACAGCGGCTGATTCATCTAATTTGACAGAACTACCAATTTGACACACACACTACCTGATGGTGTGTCTTTCAACATCATGGATAAGGATGTAGCCAGCAGCAGCAGCAACAGCGGCTGATTCATCTAATTTGACAGAACTACTAATTTGACACAC
>JAGLBK010000384.1 GCA_018260275.1 Deinococcus sp. | reverse complement strand
GCCGTTCTGCGTGATGTTGTAGGTGTTGTTGAAGGTCCGGTAGCCGGGGGCGATCAGCAGGATCTCGTGCGTGCCGCGCGTCAGCTGGAGGTTCAGCAGGCCGCCGCTGACCGTGCCGGCTTCCTGGCCGTCCACGAACACGCGGGCGCCGTTGACGGTGGTGCGGATGGTGACGGTGTAGCGGCCAGTGACGGGAGCGGGGGCAGGCGTAGCGGCCTGGGCGAACTCGACGTTCAGGTTGGTGGTCGTGGCGTAGTCACTGTACCCGGGCGCCTGAACACGGACCGGGTACGTCCCCGCCCGCAGGTTGCTGTACGTGACGTTCGCCCCGCCCAGTCGCTGACCGTTCAAGGTCACGGTCGCACCCGACACGTTCGTGCCCACGAACAGGCTGCCAGTGCTCACCGGGTTCTGCGCGGCCACCGTGTAGAAGGCCGTGTCACTCACCCAGCTGTTCTGAGGCAGCGGCGTGACCACGATGCTCAGCGCCTGGGCCAGGCCGTCCTGGCCCCGGGCGCTCACGGTCGCAAACTGATCCTGGGTGGTCTTGAACGAGCTGATCTGATCCAGGTTCAGCGGCGTCAGGCTCGCCAGGGCCAGGACCTTGTTCTGCCCGATGGGGCCGCCCACGGTGTACGTGAAGTTCGCGTCGGGCGCCGGGAAGGTGGTCGTCGTGTTCGCCTTCACGAAGTTCGCGCCGCTCAGGCGGTTGGGGAGAACCTGATCGACACTGCCGTCGGGGTTGACGTTGAACAGGTAC
>JAGLBK010000383.1 GCA_018260275.1 Deinococcus sp. | reverse complement strand
TGCGCTGTTGGGCGGCGTGCTTGCGCTGAAGCTGGCACTCTGGGGCGGCAAGGTCAACCAGAGGCGGCTGGTCAATCTCGGTCTGGTGGGGGTGGGTATGGCCGTACTGGGGATCTATTTCTCGCTGTTTTCGTGGCTCAATATTTCGCTGCTGCTGGTGGGGGCGGGGCTGCTACTGCTGGCGCTGGGCTACAACCTAGAGCCCACCCGCCGCCGCCTGACTGCCGTCTCTGAGGGTGAAGGATGAAACGGCCCCCAAACACCGTTAAAGGGCGCGGAACCGTGGTTGGGCTGGCGCTGGCTGTTGGGGTGCAGGCGCTGCTGGCACTGGGCCTAACTGTTCCCAACACCGTTGCTTTTCAGGGCGCGTCCACCGTGCGCCTCGTTACCAGGCCCGCTGACCCGCGCGACCCGCTGCGGGGGCATTATTTGACGCTGAATTATGCGTTTTCTACCGCTAGGACGGCAAAGGAACTGAAGAAGGAACAGACCATCTACCTTCCACTGACCGAGCAACAAAGGGGACTGTGGCAGGGCGAAACCCTCCAAACCGAGCGGCCCACAAACGGCGTGTACCTGCGGGGGCGGGTGCAATACAGCTATGGCACTACTGCCCGCGTGAACTACGGCATAGAGCGCTTTTATCTGGAAGAAAGCGCAGCGCGTGCTGAGGATGAGCGGCGCTGGCAGCCAGGGCAAGGGCCGCTGGTGGCACGTGTGCAGGTTGGGCGCGGTGGAGTGGCGCGGGTGGTGGGGGTGGAGCGAAA
>JAGLBK010000382.1 GCA_018260275.1 Deinococcus sp. | reverse complement strand
AGGTGCTGATGGAGGAGGTGCTGATTGAAGAGGTGCTGATGGAAGAGATGCTGATGGAGGAGGTGCGGATGGAAGAGGTGCTGATGGTAGTGCTGCTGATGGAAGAGCTGCTGATGGAAGAGGTGCTGATGGAAGAGCTGCTGATGAAAGAGGTGCTGATGAAATAGCTGCTGATGGAAGAGGTGATGATGGAAGAGGTGATGATGAAAGAGGAGTGTTGATGGTAGAGCTGCTGATGAAAGAGGTGCTGATGGAAGAGCTGCTGATGAATGAGGTGCTCATGAAAGAGGTGCTGATGGTAGAGCTGCTGGTGGAAGAGGTGCTGATGAAAGAGGTGCTACCGGAAGAGGTGCTGATGGAAGAGGTCCTGATGGTAGAGCTGCTGGTGGAAGAGATGCTGATGAAAGAGGTGCTACCGGAAGAGGTGCTGATGGAAGAGGTGCTGATGGAAGAGCTGATGATGGAAGAGGTGCTGACGGAAGAGGTGCTGATGGAAGAGCTGCTGATGAAAGAGCTGCTGATGAAAGAGCTGCTGATGGAAGAGCTGCTGATGGAAGAGCTGCTGATGGAAGAGCTGCTGATGGAAGAGCTGCTGATGGAAGAGGTGATGATGGAAGAGGTGCTGATGAAAGAGGTGCTGATGGAGGAGGTGGTGATGGAAGAGGTGCTGATGGAGGAGATGCTGATGGAGGAGGTGCTGATGGAAGAGCTGCTGGAGTGCCAAAGTCCGAAGACGCCAAACTCGGAATCTCTCAAAAATGGAAGAGAGAA
>JAGLBK010000381.1:417-809 GCA_018260275.1 Deinococcus sp. | reverse complement strand
CGGATTCGGGTGCTTTTGCCAGGTATATATAACAGAGCTGTTCGCTGGTGCTGATACTGAAACTCTTGCAATTGCTACTGCAAAAGCGCTAAGGTGCTTGGGCTAAGGAGAGGTGTCCGAGTGGTTGAAGGAGCACGCCTGGAAAGCGTGTGTGGGGGCAACTTCACCGTGAGTTCGAATCTCATCCTCTCCGCCAAATCATAAAGGTAAAAGGCAGCGCCATAATGGTGGTTTGCCTTTTGCCTTTATAGCTGTTCAGTATTGATACAGGGCCAGAGCCTTCTTATACTGACTGCGCTTCTACACCTCAAAACCCGTATTTTGCCTACGCCCGTTGGCCTTCTTTTATCGTGTGTTCAACACGGTTCAAGTTGGAATCTGTATTACTGCTG
>JAGLBK010000381.1:0-407 GCA_018260275.1 Deinococcus sp. | reverse complement strand
CCCTGCGCATCATTGAGGTTGACCACCACTTGCACCGCTTCGCCCGCTTGCACTTCTGCCGCGCCGCGTGCCGAAGCTAATAGACAGCGCGCGGCGGTGCAGCGAACATTGTCGCGGGCCTGCACGTCAGAGCGCCACACGCCGCCCTCGGTGATGACATACACGCCCGTCACCTTGAGCACAGGCAAGGCCGCCGAAGCGGTATAGAGCCGCACAGGAACAATAAAATTGACACAGTCTGGCTTCTTTGCTGTGCTGCACGCCGCCACCACTGGCGCGGCACTAGCCTGTACCCGCACGCCGCCCATGGGCAGTTGTGAGGGCGCCAGTAGCAGCTGGCCTGCACTCACTACAGGCACACTGGCGTCAGAGGGCTTATTGGCATCAGGGTTACCCGCCGCGCCGCA
>JAGLBK010000380.1 GCA_018260275.1 Deinococcus sp. | reverse complement strand
TAGGCATCATGGCCTACGACAGCGCAACTAAGGTCACGGAACTCATCAAGGCCCGTGAGGATAAAACGACGCCCGCAACAGCTTTTTTTGGAGAGGGAGAGCTGGAATGTATGGAGGCCATCTTGCCTGTCCTGGAAGGTTCGACCGAGAAACAAAAGAACCCGTACCCAAGCCGCACTGCGGCTTGGACGGTCTGGGTAGTGGCGCGTTTAGGTCACTGGCATGGCTCAGGTAAGCCGGGAGTCATCGTTATGACACGGGGACTTGAACGCTTTGAAGGGATTTTCTTCGGCTACAACGCTAGACAGAGAATATGAGAGATTTTTCGGCATCACCCAGGTCCCCCTTTACCGAGGAAGGTGCGGAGAACGGTTGCCGGGGTCGTGCCAGCGGTATTGTGGCCTGCTGGAAGAAGGGTTCAAATTGATGCTACTCGCTTTGCCTTGGAAGATGGAGTGTCCTGGGCTTATGTCGTACTGGACGTGGAAACTCGTGCCGTGCTGAACATCCATGTCGTGCGGTCGCTCTCAGCCAGCAGCGCGGTGACCGCGCTGCGAGGAGGCATTGATGAACTGAGAAAGCTGGAGATTCAGGAATCTCTCGTGGTGATGTCTGATGGGGGCTCAGACTTCACGTCTCACGAATTCAAGGCCGCTTGTGACGAGGTGGGAACCTGGGTGAGAGCAAAAGTGTCGCAGCAGGGAGGAATGGGCATCCTGGAACGGGTCAACCGTACGCTGAAATATGAGTTCATTTTCCGGGAAGAACCGCAGACCAAAGCGGAACTCAGCGCGCTATGCGCTGAATTCCGCACCTGGTACA